>DKYS01000094.1 GCA_002493395.1 Turicibacter sp. UBA7094
ATCAAATAATGATCCGTAAGAAATACCGATTACATCAGCAGAAACGATTTCATCTTCAGTATATCCGAATGATTCATTAGCAGCAGCTTTCATTGCTTCATTAATTTCAGCAGCAGTTACTTTAGTGTTTAAAGTACATACTAACTCAGTTAATGAACCAGTGATTACTGGAACACGTTGAGCTCCACCGTCTAATTTTCCTTGTAATTCAGGGATTACTAAACCGATTGCTTTAGCAGCTCCAGTTGAGTTAGGAACGATTGATGCAGCAGCTGCACGTCCACGACGTAAGTCACCTTTTCCATGAGGAGCATCTAATGTATTTTGATCGTTAGTGTATGCATGGATTGTAGTCATGAATCCTTTTTGTACACCGTATTTATCGTTTAATACTTTAGCCATTGGAGCTAAACAGTTAGTTGTACAAGAAGCTCCTGAGATAACTGTTTCAGATCCGTCTAAGATATTTTGGTTTACATTGTAAACTACAGTTTTGATATCTCCAGTTGCTGGTGCTGAGATAACAACTTTTTTAGCTCCTGCTTTTAAGTGTAATCCAGCTTTTTCTTGTGAAGTGAAGAATCCAGTACATTCTAATACTACGTCTACTCCTAATTCTCCCCAAGGTAATGCTTCTGGGTTACGCTCAGCAGTAACTTTAATTTCTTTACCGTTAACAACGAAAGCTCCGTCTTTAACTTCGATTTCTCCGTTAAAACGTCCTTGAGCTGAATCGTATTTGAATAAATGAGCTAATGTTTTAGCATCAGTTAAGTCATTGATTGCAACTACTTCGAAATCGTTATTTTCGATCATTAAACGTAAAGCTAAGCGTCCGATACGCCCGAATCCATTAATCGCTACTTTAATTGCCATGTAAAGATTCCTCCTAAGATATTATCAAATTGGTTACTTTTCACATCATATGTTAAAAGTACACATAATATACTGTGAAAATCACTACATTTTTATTCTAACAATTTGTACCATAATAATCAAGTTTTAAAGTTATGTAAGCGTTTATAATAAATTATTGGAAATTTTATTAATAAAAATGAATATCTCGCCCCCCGTCACATTAGAATAGAGTATGGCCGACGCAATGCTATGATTTTTCATCTGATTGTGGTAGAATGTGCTATATAAAACTTTCAAGAAAAAGAGGGGTGCCTTATGAGTAGTTATTTAGTACCGACAGTCATTGAACAAACAGCTCACGGTGAGCGTGCATACGACATTTATTCTCGTCTATTAAAAGACCGTATCATCATGTTAAGTGGTGAAATTAACGATTACACTGCTAACATCGTGGTTGCACAACTTTTATTTTTAGCTGCTGAAGACCCAAATAAAGATATCAACCTTTATATCAATAGTCCAGGTGGATCTGTGACAGCAGGGTTTGCTATCTTTGACACAATGAACTACATTAAATGCGATGTTTCAACAATTTGTGTCGGAATGGCAGCATCAATGGGAGCCTTCTTACTAGCAGCTGGTACAAAAGGTAAACGATTTGCTCTACCTAATAGTGAAGTCATGATTCATCAACCACTTGGTGGTGCGCAAGGACAAGCAACAGAAATTGCAATTGCTGCAAAACATATTTTAAAAACTCGCGATAAATTAAATCATATTTTATCTGAACGTTCAGGTCAACCACTTGAAAAAATTGAACAGGATACAGAGCGCGATAACTTCATGTCCGCTGATGAAGCTGTTGCTTACGGATTAATCGACCAGGTTGTAGTACGCCCTGTCGATATTTCAGAAAATAAATAAAAAAGTAGGGATGAAAATCTCTACTTTTTTATTTTACGTGATTTTCAACAAAGGGTTTTATAACTAAAAAAAGGGGGACAAATTGTCCCCTCCTAATGTTTAATCTATTAAGCCTTTACTCCTTTTGCCCCTTTTGTTCCCCCAGCTTGTAATGAAAGAACATTGGACTCAAACGAGAATGTTAAACTTTCACGTTCTCGTTGACGTTTAAGCGCTAATTCCACTAAGCTTGTCATTAATTCCGTAAAATTACGGTCTGTTTTTTCCCACAAATAAAACGATAATGATCCTGGAATCGTATTAATCTCATTAACATAAACCTCATTATTTTCAGCATTAATTAAGAAATCGATACGAGCGACACCTGCGCTTCCTAATACACGGAATGTTTGTACCGCAAGATCCTGCACATACTTCGTCCCCTCTTCGGTTAAACGAGCCGGAATAATTCGATTTGTACTTGCCATCCCTTGAGACTTAGTCCCTGAAGCCTTAGCCCCTTTAGAGCCACCGCCACCTTCATACTTATCACGGAAACTTAAGAACTCATCTGATCCCATAACCTCTTCTAACACCGACGGCTTAGCAGACGCAAAATCCCCAATAACCGAACAATTAACTTCTACTAATTGCGTTACCATTTCTTCAACAATAAACTTTTTATCAAAGCTAATCGCCTCTGTAATTCCTTCCTCGAGTGACGCACGATCTATAGCTTTAGAAATCCCCACACTTGAACCTAAGCTAGCTGGTTTAATCATTACTGGATAAGTTAGTTTTTCCTCAATCATATCTAAACAAGCCTCTTGATTTGAAAACCAATCAGATGAATAGTACCAAACATATTTAGTAATTGGTAACCCTGAATCACGTAAAATATTTTTCATGAACACTTTATCTTGGCCAACAGCAGCTGCTGCCACTTCACATCCCGAATATGGAATACCATTTAGTTCAAAGAATCCCTGTAATGCTCCATCTTCACCATTTGTTCCATGGATAACTGGAATAGCAACATCTATTGTATTAACAACATTATTTCCAAATTTCTTTGCAGGATAACGTTCAATTTGAACCTTACCGTTGTTAGGAACGATAACAATACGTTGACATTTTTTTAATAAAGCATCAAGGTTTTTATATTCCTTTACATCAAATAACGCGTCACCTGTGTACCATTCACGTTTCTTTGACAAGTAAACTGGTACTACATCGTATTTTGTCTTATCGATGGCATGCATTGCCTGGTTAGCAGAAATAATTGAAATTTCATGCTCAACCGACTCACCACCAAAAAACACACCAACTTTTAACTTCATGAGGAAGCCCCCTTTAATTTAAGTTTAGTATCTCTTTCAAGTATACTCTATATGAACGTAAAAACATACGTCTATTTTATCAAGAAATAACCTTCATAAGAACTATTTTTTCAAAAAATCATTCAAAATATGTTTCCAATTTTTCCATGTAAACTTTATAAGCTATTTGAATTTCTTCCATGGAGTTTTTACGAGATAACTCTGGTAGGTTAGAAACATCAAACCAACCTATATCTTCCGTTTCGTGGTTACATTTTGCTTCACCTGCGACAATATTCCCCAGGAAATAGAGACAATACACATCATATAATGACTTTTTAATATAGTGTCTCCTATCGAATACCGCAAGTAATTTCGTACAGTCTACAACATATCCAGACTCTTCGAATGTTTCTTTAATGGCCGTTTCTTTTGGTGTACAGTCTATGTCACACCAGCCGCCCGGCAATGACCAAAGACCACTATCTTTCTCCTTCACCAACAGCAGCTTCCCCTGTTTCATAACAAGCATCCGTACGGCTGGTTGCGGAGTAGGATAACTAAAATCTTTATATAGCTCACATTCGCTATCAGGAAGCGAAGTATACTCCTTTAGCATGTTTATGCTAATCTTTCTTAACTCCTCATAATTATCTATTGCATACGGATCCGTCGAAAAGGATAATCCAATCTGGGCAATTGATTGAACCTTTTTTATAAATTCTAATACGTTATCTTCCATCCTGCTTCCCTACCTTCCACAGAAAAACAATAAATCTACTCCGCAAATAGCTCTGGTAAATCATTTTCAATTAATACGAATGCCCCAGGTTCAACAACCTCATACATCACTTTAAAGGCTTCTGTTAGATTTTCAGCAACTGTAATATTCTCCTTTGCAAATCCTACTTCTTCTAATCCTTGTTGAATTGGTTCTGTTTGTTTTTTACCAACAAGAATAACATAATCACATGTATCTTTCATGTAAGTTCCAAACGCCTTATTTAACTCATATTGGGCTACTCCCAAATCGACCATACCTGGTGTTAACACAATACGCTTACCGCTCATTTGTCCAAGAACCTCAAGGGCCATTTTAGAACCCACTGGATTTGAATTAAATGCGTCATCAATAATCGTAAAATTACCATTACGACGTAACTCTAGACGGTGAGTGACAGGTTTCATTTTACGTACTGCGACTTTCATCTTTTCAACCGGAATTCCAAGCTCATTTCCTAAAGCAATACTCGCCACTGTATTATAAATATTATGAAGTCCTAATAGTTTAGTTTGAAATTCATGAATGCTACCATCTCGGAAAACTACATTAAAGGTTGTTCCTTTTTCACTAACGACAATATCCTGTGCACGATAATCGGCATTTTGATTAATTCCGTAAGTATATACCGTACACTGTCCTTTAAATTTATTCTCATAATAATCACGAATATTTTCATCATCAATGTTAATAAATCCTATTCCATCTTTCGGTAAGAATTCAATGAGTTCAAATTTTGTCTGTTTCACATGATCAATTGTTTTAAAAGTTTCCAAATGTTGTGGTCCGACAGAGGTTAAAATCCCATATTTAGGATAAGCTATGTTACATAATTCGTTAATTTCTCCAACTTTATAGGCCCCCATCTCAGCAATAAACTTACTGTGAATAGGTTTTAAATAATTTCGAATAGTAATGGTAATCCCCATCGGCGTATTATAGCTTTCTGGAGTCATCAGTGTATTGAATTGCTCAGATAAAATAGCATTTAAGGCATGTTTAGTACTCGTCTTTCCGTAACTTCCTGTCACACCAACTACGTCTAACGCAGAAGAATTTTTAATAATACGTCGAGCATCATTAATAAATCCTAAGCGGATACTATTTTCCATTGGTTTATTAATCCAATTAGCCCCTAACATAAGAAAATACGCAAATAAATTAAATGTGAGTAGCCAACCAACGATTTGCAATACAATCATTGACCCGCTGCTAGCTTTTAACATCACCAAACCTAATCCTAAGATTAATAGCATTAAAATAACACCCGTGGCAATGATTCGCCAAACTCGGGCTGTAATTTTTAATGGCTTCTTAGACTCCTTAGAAACCCCGCTACTAACCTTAATCATTCCAAAGCCTAAAAGACTAACAATTAACGCCCCTCCAAGTAAGATAGCTTCTGATATCCCTAATGATAGGTTCGTCAACACAATAAGTCCCCAATAAATAACGACTAAAACACTAAGTGGTAACGGGAAAGCAACCAGACGGTGACCTGCAATCCACGTCGTAAAACGATCGTTCATATAATGACATTGTTGTAACATCTGAAGCGCATGCGACATTCGCTTCCATAACGTAATAACTAAAGTTACACCTACAACAGCTAGTAACAATGATGTAATCATCACCATTTTATTCACCTCTCTCTTTCTCTAAGAACACATCTATAACACGGAAAAACTGCCCGGGACAGTCCAAATACGAATAATGACCCGCTCCACTAAACACAACTAATCCTGCCCCAGGAATCTTTTTCTCCATAATCTTAGCATCACTTAACGGTGTTGCATCGTCTAATTCGCCCCAAACCAATAGGGTCTCTGCTTGAATAGATGGCATTAAATGCTGTAAGTCCTCATTTACTACCTTACTCATAATTTGTCTCATCATAGGAGACGCATTTTTATAGTCCGAAGATCCCGCATTTTCCATCATTTTTTGTTTATATGCTCTTAATCCGGGTAAACCTAAAACTTTCTTACCTAATTTATAAGTATAAACACGAGCATAATAATCCAATCCTCGCTTAGGTTTAATCCCAGCACTATCAATTAAGACTAACTTATTCAAATCATTTTGACGTCCAGCATAAATAATTCCAACACGTCCCCCAAAAGAATGTCCAAATATAGTTGGTTTTACAATTCCCAATTGTTGAACAAATTTTTCAACCATATCTGCATAATCATACACCGACCATACCGTTTTAGGTTCATCGCTTTGTCCAAATCCCGGAAAATCTAAACTATAAACTTGAAAATTCTTCTTTAAATAGTCAAACACAGGCTTAAAGGCTGCAACACTTTGTCCCCATCCATGTAATAATAAAATCGGATGTCCTTGCCCCTCCACCTCATAATAAACTTTTACATCATCTATCTTAATGAACACGCTTCATCACTCCTCACCTATCGTCTTTATTATTATATGATAATCGTCCATAAAATTTAAGGGAATCTCCGAAAAAAAACTCATAATTACACGCTTTAGTAAATAATTGCCTCTTATTTCAATCAATCCTTCACGTAAAAATAATATCCCTTTATTTTATTCCCATTCCCCCTCCTTCATTCATCTACAAACTTTCTCATTCCTAATAGGAAAATCCATACACCAAAGACTAACTATCGTTTAATTTAGAACACGGCCTAATCCCCACAAAACAAACCCGATATTTACCTAAGCCTCTCTCTTCCTAATATATACATCTACGAAAAAAATTGTCCCAAATTACCTTGAGACAATTTTTAAACGACGACTATATCGGTAAGAAAACGTTGATAAAATAATTAAAATAGTTATACTAGACACAACACCTCCTAAAACAACTCCTGGTGAAGAATAGACTAGTTCCACTTCATACATTCCAGCCTCTGATAACCCAATCCCTATAAAACCATTATTAACCTCATATATTGGAATTCTTACCCCATTTGCGTAAGCCTTCCATCCTTTATTATATGGAATAGAATATGTTAATAATCTTGGTTCCTGTATTGCATAATCATGCGTAATTTTATTTTGACTATGCCTTACGTTTTCAACACCTAACTCCTGTCTGATACGAGCCGCTTCAAAATATTGAACCTCTCCAGGATTATTTTCAATATCACTCACATCTAGCCGCTGCAAATGATATTTAGCTGCCAGATTTTCATCGTCTAGAATAATAGCCTTTAAAAATACATAATGTTGTTGATCCCTATTCAACTTATTAAAATCCGATTTAAGCATATAAAATGGACTACTCGTTCCAACGGGTAAAAAATAATTATTTTGAAAGATCGTTATCCCCTCAATACGGTCATAATACTGATAACCCGGTAAGGGGACTTCATAATCTGGAGTAAAATAATACTTGGCAGATAAAGCAGTCGTTAACATATAATCCATTGTTGAAATAGATAAACTTTCACTAACTTTCTCATCTAACATCCAAGATACATCCTGGGAAGATGCGATCAAATAAGGATTATCGATTGAAAATCCATTATAATTTTGATACAACGGTTCATTATACTGCACTTCATAACTATTAATAACCCTGTAAAAATCTGAATCCATTGTCTGAAGATAGTCTGCAACAGCATAAGTTTTATTGCCAATCGAATCCTGATTGGTCATATATTGAGGAGCAAAGTATGATCCGTTAATATCCGTTGCAAAGTAAGCATATGATACCGACGCGCACTCCACTATTAAAACAACCGTAATCGCTTGGACCCCCAATGATAAATCCCTTTTAGAGACTTTCAGTAAAATAAATCGATATACTCTAATCAACAATATGATGACTAAAAACATCATAAAATAAGGAGATAATATAACAAATTGCCTCCACAACTCTACAAAAATGCCATTTGATACCCAATCCTTCCTTAAGTATATCTCAAAAACTAAAACGGCGGCTAACAGCCCTCCCATTCCCCATTTAACTACCTTACAGGTTGCATTCAATAGATGGCTATTTATTTTTTCCGGTTCATTAAGAGAATAAGCCACTATTAAAGAATTAAACAAGACTAATAAAACAGAGATAACATTTGTATTTAGAGGCGCTAAAGAGGTTATATTCACTAATTCTAACGATTGAGTAATAAACACCGTAAACAAGATAATCCCGTAAGAAAAAAGAACGATTCTTCTTACCTTTTTATCCATTCCTCTTATAGCCTGTGGCAACATTAACAGAACTAATATCGATTGATATAACGATACGATACTCACATCTACTGAAAAAATACTTAAAGGTTCATTAAGGCTGTCATTTAACGGTGGAAATAACCCTCTAATACAAAACAGCAATAAAGAAGATAGTGTCATCCCTTCCTGCAACTCAATAGATACAGCATTAAGCGCTAATAATAAAGGTAAAATAACAATCATATTCACCCCTATAATCAATCCTGAGGCTTGGAAAAGTTGCCTTACGCGGTCCCTCACGTCTACTCCACTAATATAAAGACGGATCAAAATATAGCCTATTAAAAATCCCAGGAACAATAACGTGAACGTAAAATGGGAAATAAGCATAATTGAAAAGGACGCCACTAAGTAACGTTTTCTACCCGAAGTGATGAGCTTTTCTCCCCCATAAAGGACGAATGGAACAAAAACTAACAATTCGATTGTTACAAATTCAGTAAAGTTACTTAAATACCAGCCATTAAATAAGTATAAAATACAAGCAATCACAATCGTGTAAGGTTTAAACCAGTGCGTCTCTTTCATATAAAGATATAATGCCCAGGTCGCTAACATCGTCTTTAAAAACAAAAGCGGGAAATAAAGTTTAGGCAGCACAGAACTTTGAAAAAACAAAGTAACTAAAAAGAAGGGATTAAAAATTGAGTAGACATTCTGCGCCCCTAAAAAATTACCTCCTAAAAAAAAGTTGGATGACCACATTGGGATTTCCGAGCGTGATAACAACACGTGTGCATTTGTATAAATAGATAAATAATTTTTAACATAATGCCCCTCCATAAAATTCATAGGGCTTCCAGCTACCATCAGACCAATAAAAATTATTAGAAAAATAAGTGCAATACATTGAAGTATTTTTCTTAATCCTATCACATTCTTTAACACAACATCACACCTAACCATACATACTTACTTCCATTTTACCATAAAAATATCTATTGATTACCAAAAAAGAACGCCTAAATTAAGACACTTTACGAGCTATCTAACCCTAATGTCTGATATACTAATAACGGTGATTATAATGGAAAGATATAATATTATAACTGAAAAATTTCCTCGTGAAATCGTCCTACTCAAGAGTAAACCATGTTCCTATGGAAAATGCGCCTTCTGCGATTACATCGATGACAACTCAAACAACCTGATCGAAATTAATCAAACCAACCAAGAAGTTTTATCTAACGTCAAAGGCGTATACGACACACTTGAAGTCATCAATTCTGGTAATATATTCGATCTCCCGAAAAGTTCTTTAGCTCTGGTGAAAGACACAGTGGACAGCCATAAATTCAGAAAACTCTTTGCTGAAGCGCATTGGATTTTCCGTCATCATTTACCTAAAATGCGTAATCGCTTAGATGTGGATATTATGTTTAAAACTGGAGTCGAAACATTTGATTACGATTTTCGCGAAAAGGTTCTAAAAAAAGGGGCTCCTTTTCAAACGATTGATGAACTTAAAAAATATTTTGACTCGCCATGTATTATGGTAGGGGTTAAAGGACAAACAAAAGAAATGATTAAACGTGATATTGATATCGTACTAAATCACTTTAATCACGCAACAGTAAACATCTATTGTGAAAACACAACACCCATTAAACCCGATCCAACATTAAAAGAGTGGTTTTACACAGAATATAAATGGCTTGACGAGGTAAAGCATCTTGAAGTCTTATGGAATAACACCGACTTCGGTGTGGGTGATTAAAAAGACAAGAATCCTAGTGGTTCTTGTCTTTTTTTGCTGTTTTCCACCCCTACTCAAATCAAAAATCACGTCATCTAAAATCTTCTTAAATGTAACCCCCTAATCCTTGATAATACCCTGTATATACTAATTCCGTATGTATACTCTACTTTATACGCAAATGTTTTTCATCAACATAATCATTCAAATTATCTGTTTTTTATTTCGTATGTATAGGCGAATGTATAGGTGAAATACGCTTATTAATCTTCACTACAAAAAAAACCGACAAAACTGTCGGTTTATAAGTCAAGTGGATTAACCTTCTTTAGTAAATAAACAAATGGTGTGTCTGAAATACTCAAAATCACTTTAAACAAATAAGTAACTGTAAAAATTTCTATCGCATCTTCCATTGTCCATAAACCAAAGGCTACTACAATTCCTGTAAATAATAATGTATCAATAAATTGGCTAATTAAAGTACTTCCATTATTACGTAGCCATAACCATTTATCTTCTGGAAATTTTTCTTTAATAATATGAAAAATAAAAACATCTACATTTTGCGAAACAATAAAGGAACTTAATCCCGCAATCGTAAACACAGGTAAAGCTAATGCAAATAACCCTTCCATATGTGGCTGTGCCCAATCAGATGCATCCGGCTTAAACCATAATGAAAATTGAGTAACGATTAAAAATGATAGTTGCATAAAAAATCCAATAAAAACAGCTGTCATAGCGGCTTTCTTTCCATACTTCTCGCTCAATAAATCTGTCGCTAAAAAGATTCCACTAAACATCGTATTTCCTAGTGTGGCCGTAATTCCAAAAATGGTAACTGTCTTGGATACTTGAATATTGGCCGCAATAACACTCATTGCAATATAGGCATATAACCCCTTTCGCCCAAACAACTTATAACTTAAAACAACTAAGCTAAAGTTTACAATAATAAAAATCAATGCAATTAATTCGTTCGTCATACTAATCTCCCTTACCTTATAATTATAACAACAAAAAAACTCCTTATAAAAAAACAGGAGCAGATAAGATCATAACAAAATAAACGTAGATTAAATCATTACGCTTACTAGATTAGACCTCCTATTTTTGATAACGCTGGATTCTGCCAACAGCATGAGGATTTTATTCTTGTTACATTTTTTCATTATAACATAAAAGAAGATAAAACAGTAGCCTGATCTTAGTTACATTTCTCATTTTTTTTGAATAATTCACTCATATATTTCCATTATTGGGCATCCTATTATTAACAATATATTTACTAGATTAGAAAGAAGGTTACTATGAGGAATCAACAATTTTCACATTTAAATGGACATTATATTAACTTTCCGCAATTAACTCGAAAACTGAAAGAAATTGCTTCTGAAAAGGGAATTACTCAAAGTGAACTCGCAGAAGGAATTACCCCTCGAGAACATTTAAATAAAATACTAAATGGTAAACGTAATCCTAGTTTAATCCTGCTCTATCAACTGTGTAATAAATTAAACATAGATATTCGGATACTCATCGAACAAGGTTACTACGTCAATTACGAACAAACTTCAAATTATATTCATCAAATGAAAAAATGCGTAACCCAAGGAGATTATAATAAATTAGAAGATTTAATTAATTTCTGCTCAGACATCGATGACTTTAAATACGGTATTGCCAAGAAATTTTATATTTACCAAAAAGGCATTCTTCAACTAAAAAAATATCATAATCCTTCGGCAGCGCTTGAATACATCGAAACTGCCTTAAGCACCTCATTTAACGCTGAATACGATGGAAATAGTTCCTCCCATTTTCTAACTCTTGAGGAAAAAAACATTATGATTGATAAAGCCATTTGTCTTTTTCACTTAGGAGAAAAAGACAAAGCCATCAATCTCCTACTATCCATCATCAATAATCAACTGGCAATTTACGAAAATTTTGAAACCTATCACCTTCTTCGAGCACACTTCTATCTTGCAAAATTCTACCTTCAAACTAAAAATCCTAATCGGTGTATTCAAATCGCTAATAAAGGAATCGAACTTGCTCATTGTAAATTCGTCTATATCTACGTTGGAGATTTACATGCCGTAATCTCTCTTGCTTTTCGTACACTAGGCAACGAGAGAGGAACAATTCATCATTACCAAAAAGCAGAAGAATTCTACAAACTCCTAGGCTGCGCAAAATCTAAACAACCATTGAAAAATTATTTTTAATAAGGTCCCCCCATAAATACCACCCAGTGATTAGCTTCACTTATTTAAGATAAAGGTTTTACATTTAACCAAACAAAAACTATCACTTATCTAAAATCATCCCCAGTATAGAGATAATAAAATATTAAACATTAGATTTCGATATTTGAAAATTTATTATTACTAAACTAATAAACAGATTTTTGCCTATTTTTCGAAAAAGAAGGATTTATCATGTAATAAAAAAGTGTTTAGGAGAATTTTAATAAAATACAAAAATCATCCTAAACACTTACTCTATCTTATTTTTTTAATTACTCTCGTTTAAAATTAAAATTTTTCTCTCAACGTAATAATTTTGCTTTACTCCGTCCACTTATCCCCAACTTTTAAAGGGAGATTTTCACCCTGAAATAAAATTCATTATTACATACCTTCTGATACTGAAGGCATTCGATCCCTAGAATAACTTGGGTCTGAATTATCCTTTAATTTTCTAATTGATGTAAAGAAAACCAATCCAGTAATAATAGAGGCCAATCCATCCGCTACTGGACCAGATAACCAAACTCCCGTCAATCCTAGTCCGTTAATATGAGGCAAAATAATTAAACATGGAATTAGCAAAATAACTTGTCGTAATAAACTTAAAACCATTGAAATCTTCGCTTGTCCGATAGATTGAAAATAATTAGAACTAATGGTTTGAAAACCAAGTACAGGAAACATAAATAAAAAGATTTTGGTTCCAGTCACGGCCATCTCCAATAAATTCTGATCATTACTAAAAATTTGAATTAACATCTTAGGAGCGAACTGAACTAGGATCCATCCAACTGTTACAATAATTGTCGCAATAATTACAGGTATTTTTACAGCATCTTTAACGCGGCCATACTTTTTCGCCCCATAATTATATCCAATAATAGGTTGTGAACCTTGATTCAATCCAAACAGTGGCATCATAAAGATCATTGAGATACTATTTACAATTGTCATTGCCCCAATGGCTAAATCACCACCATACTCTTTTAATGCATTATTAGCTAGAACTAGAACAATACTTTGAGCAATCTGCATGGCAAATGGACTCATACCAATAGAAAAAATACTCATTACAATAGGCCACTCTAATTTCATACTATTTCGACAAATCTTAATTGTACTTTTTCCTTTAGTAAAATAATACATAATCCAAATAGTTGAAGCAATTTGAGAAATAATAGTTGCCAATGCGGCCCCACGTACACCCATTCCGAATCCGAAAATAAAAATAGGATCTAAAATAATATTTGTCCCTGCACCGATTAACATAGAGAACATAGCCAACTTAGGATTACCGTCACTACGAATCGAATGATTTAAACCAAAACTAAGCATGTTAAACACCGTTCCAATAAAAATGATTTGCATATACTGAACAGCATATCCTTCAGTTTCAGGACTTGCACCAAATATTTTAAGAATTGGCGACATAAAGATTAATCCTATTATAGTAATTAAGGCGCTAATCAATAAAATTAATGTAAAGGCGTTCCCTAGATGTTTTTCCGCTTCATCGCGTTTATGCTCACCCAATTTCAAAGAAATACGTGCACTTGCTCCAAGCCCCACAAGCATCCCGAAGGCCAAAATAATAGTCATGATTGGAAGTGTAATCCCAACCCCCGTCAAGGCTAATCCCCCTACCTTGGGTATATTCCCAATAAACATTCGGTCAACTATATTGTATAAAACATTGACCATCATCCCTATAATAGCAGGGATTGAAAACTGGACAAGTAACTTTGTTACTTTTTCTTCACCTAACATCTGTTGTCTATTCACCAACAAACTCCTCCTCTATAATAAATTTGAATATCCCTAACACGGTTGTTTCCTTTACTTACTTAAAAAAAACAGCACTAATATCTATATTATCACTAATAGAGGATAGATACAACTACGCTTAAAAAGGTGTGAGACAAAACTCACACCTTTTTAGCATGACTATTAAATTAAAACTATTCCACAGTTACTGATTTTGCTAAGTTACGTGGTTTATCAATATCAAAGTTACGTTGTAAAGCGGCATAATAAGAGATTAATTGAGTTGGAACAACCGTTACTAATGGTGTTAGTAACGGGTGCACGTCATCAATCACAATTTGATCAGTTTCAGAACTTAATGAACGTAATGAAATAATCACTGTATTTGCTCCACGTGCCTTAACTTCTTTTACATTCGAACGTGTATTTAAATTTACTGATTCCTGAGAAATAATCGCAATTACCGGCGTTCCCTTTTCAATTAAAGCAATCGTCCCATGTTTTAATTCCCCTGCAGCGAATCCTTCTGTTTGGATATAGGAAATCTCTTTTAATTTTAAGGCTGCCTCTAATGCAACATAATAATCCACATGTCGTCCGATATAGAAACAGTTTCTTTGTGTTAAATATTCTTTCGCAATCTCCTCATACTGTTCCTTATGATCTGTAATACTTTCCATAACATTCGCAACAATAGCTAACTCGCGAGATAAATCTAAATCTGCCTTTCCAGCCACTTTTGCGGCTAAAACGGCTTGAACAGCTACTTGAGCTGTGTAAGCTTTTGTTGAAGCTACGGCAATTTCAGGTCCCGCATATAATAATAACGTATGATCTGCTTCACGTGATAACGTTGAACC
>DKYS01000041.1 GCA_002493395.1 Turicibacter sp. UBA7094
ACTGCCTTTTTAATGTATTTGAAAAAAGTGGGTTCCCTCTCTTAGGAAAACCCACCTTTAATTGCGTGATAAAAACCTATCGATGATGACGATTACATGGCACTGACGAATGATACACAGTGGTATATATTGCATTCATTTGAAACAATCAAATGAGAGGGGAATCAATGGATTCCAAAATGACGTCTTCATCCCCCATGACCTCATCAAAAAAGGGAGCATCCCGCTCCCTCCTCTTTCAATTTTAGTTTTTTTACACACGTCCCGCTTTCACATGCCCATGTTTCGCTTTTCCTTGAATTTCTGGAACGGGTGGCATATCATTTTTCGGATGTTTATTTTTTTTGTTACTTTCAGTTCCATGTGGTTCACTTGGGTCTGGTCGGCGCATTCCTTTTTTAGCCATCTTTCTCACCTCGCTTTCCTTTATAGGATGAACAAAAATCGACACTTTATCCCCTTTTAAAAAAACTTTCCCGCTTATCAAACAATCAATCGTCAACCGTCACAATTCATCCGCTAACAGCCACGACGGATTCACTTTAAACGTTCGGCCGTCCACTTCGGCATGACCTTCCTGCCTTAACTCTTGCAGTAAGCGACTTAATGTTTCTCGACGGATTCCTAATAAATCGGCGATTTCTTGACGTGAAATCGGAACCGTCACCTCTAGCCACCCATTATCATTCTCCGCCTTTTGTTTTAAAAACTGATGCATCCACTTTTTAAAACGCTCCTCCGCCCCCATAAAGACATGATCCGTCATTAACTGTTGCACGCCCTCTAATCGGCGATTCAGCTGTCGAAACCATTCACACGTCGCCTCCTTAGTCGATAAAATCCCCGCTTCTAATAAGGGACGCGGAATTTTGATCACACGCGTTCGCTCAATCGCAATCGCCGTGGCAGGGTAGCGATGCGGTGGATTAAAGAGCGTACTTAACGCCATAAACTGTCCCCCCGTATATAAAGAAAAGATTTTTTCCTGTCCCATTGGTGACACCCGAATCACCTTTACTAGCCCTTCACACACGTAATAAACCCCATCTGCCACTTCCGTTTGGAAAAACAACGCCCTATTTTTCTCAACACTAACTTCCTCTGCCTGCGCCATTAACGCTTTTAAAGCTGACGGATCCATCTTTTTTAATAATGCGTGACGATACACCACACCCACCTCCTTGATTCGATAAATTCGTTTAAAGGGATATTCTCCCTAACCATTAGCCTCCTTATTTCATCCACACGTAAGCGTCTTCTTTAACCTACCTGTCTTTGATGTTGAAGTCCTCGTTTTTAATATCCCCCATTTTTTATGTTAATCACTTTCTTCTCTTAAAAATAAAAAAAGAAAACTCCTTCTGTCAAATCCAGAAGGAGCACGAATTAATCATTTGATTTAGTCAGTAAGGTTGCCGTTAAAAAGACTAAAATAGCCGGCAAGCACCATCCTAATCCCATTTCATTGAATGGAAGATAAGCTAATATCGCTTTAAGAGCCGTGATATCAAAAAGAGTGGCACATGTCGTCAACAGACTCAATCCAAGCACAACATAAACCGTAATCGCAACGACTCGATTCGATTTCACCCATCCACCAAGAAGCGTTAAGGCAATTAAAACAATAACAACCGGATAAATCACATCGAGTGCCGGTCCGGCTAACGCAATAATTGAATCGACATCATTCGTTGCCATTAAAATACTTATAACGGTTAAAATAATCGCATGTACCGCATAAGGAATGCGATCGTTAAATAAACGCGTAAAGAACGTCGCACTCGCCGTTAATAAGGCAACTGCTGTTGTTAAGCACGCTAAAATAGCTGAAACACTTAAAAAGATTGATCCAAAAGACCCAAACACCGATTTCGTAATATACATGACTAACTGTGTACGGCTAAACGTCACACTGTCTAACGATGACGTTTGTGCCCCTAAATACATTAATCCACCATAAACAATCGCCAATCCGATGACCGACACCATTCCCGACATCAAAATCACTTTGGACATACTTTGGCGGTCTTCATACCCTTTAGCTCTAACCGATGATAAAATAATCGACCCGAAAATCATGGCGGCAATAACATCCATCGTTTGATAACCTTCTTTAAACGATAACGCAAACGCCCCCTCAACGCCAAGCGGTGCAATCTCACCAATTGGCATGATGATTCCTTTAATAATAATTAAAACTAAGACTGTCAATAAGCCTGGTGTTAAAAACTTCCCGATTAAATCCACAATCGACGTTGGTTTTAACACGAAAAATAAACAAATCGCAAAAAAGATAAGCGTCGTTAATAATGCATTAGCCCCTGGGAAAAGCGTTGCAATTCCTAATTCAAACGTCGTTGACGCTGTTCGTGGAATGGCGATAATCGGTCCAATCGCTAAAATTAAAATCGTTGTCGATACTTTTGAAAAGAGCGGACCGACACGCGACGCCATTAACTCATACGATCCTTCCGCACGTGAACACGCTAAAATTCCAAGGAGTGGAAGCCCAACCCCAGTTAATAAAAAGCCGATTAACGCAGGGAAAAATTGATCTCCCACCATATTTCCTAAAAATGCAGGGAAAATTAAATTCCCAGCGCCAAAGAACATCGCAAATAACGCAAACCCAATCACAAGTGAGTCCTTAACTAATTTCTGATTCATACCTTTCCTCCTTTGGTTACCACACTGCGTAACCACCTACTCAACTAACGACACATCGTAATATATCGTGTAAATTTTCCTTTCACAGCTGTACACTGCTCTAAAACTTCAAATCCTACCTCTTGTAATTGTTGGTTCATGTTCACCTGAGTCACAATAATCAATTCATCCGCAATCCGACGGGCTTCTTTAATAATCATCTGTTGAACCTCTGGTGCAATCGGATTAAAATGCCCATACGGTAAATCAAGAATCGCCACGTCATAATGCTCGTTGATCTCTTGAATATCCCCAATTTGAATGACGGGTTCATACCCATAATGTCTCAAATTCTCCTGTGCCTTAATGGCCACTTTAGGATTGAGCTCATTCCCAACAATTTGACCTCCTACGGTTAAAACTTCAAGAATAACGGTTCCCGCTCCACAACACGGATCAATAATGCGTCGATTCATGTCACGTCCTACCGCTAAGTTTGCCACGGCACGGGATACTCGAACACTTAACGAAAACGAATACGAATGTGGTTTATTTTCATGACTGACCCACTCATTCGAGTTCGTCTCAAGCAATCCAAATAACCACTGACCTTCAAGTTCCGTTAAACCTAACACCTGTTTTGGCTGGTACATGTCCGCTTCTCCGCCAATTAAGAACCCGATTTCTTTTAAGCGACTTAAACGCTCGTGATAAGATAGCGTCTGCCCTTTCAATCTGAGGAATAAACATTTAAACGTCTCAAGATTCAAAGGATTTTCTTTCACTTGTTGATACAATCCCTCATACGTCGGATGTGCATATAAAATGGTAAGACGCTCTTTAATAAATACACTGCGTGACGGATCAATCGCAAGCGGGGAAAATAAATATTTGCCCGTTAGTTCTTGATTAAACAACACCTTCATTTCTAGACGGCATAAAGATTCTTCACCTTCTGCATAATTAATGAGGTATAAATAGCCCTTAACTTTTTGTGTCTTCATCACGTTTTAGCCATCCTTTTCTTTGTCATCTTTTCGTCTATACGATATGTTTCATTATAAAGGACTTGCCTTAACGATTGCAACAAAAAAGAAGAAAAAGCGACACTTTCCTTTTGTTTTACCGTCAAAAAAAGGAATGATCCCACCTAGCCTTACGACCGGGGGTCCATTCCTACGTAACGTATATTTAACAAAACACTATCCTATTTTTTTCAATTATTCAATTTCTTCTAAAGGAGCTAAAAAGAGCTCCCAGGTTTTTAATAAATTTTTTCATCTTTGGTGAAGATAAGGGGCTCCCAATTTCCTTATCTTCACCAAAGATTTCTAAACGTTAACTCGACACTCCCATAGGTTCAGCAGGGTTCCCATCCGAACTGACCTTCTCTTCTACTAAATAAATTTCCCGATTTTTCCCTTGCTCGGTCTTAACCTTTAACATTCGGTGACACCCTAAAAGTAATAACACCACCAATAATAAAACCCAAATATATCGCTTGATTCCTTTTCTCATCCCGTCTTCTCTTCTTTCATCCGTTTAGGAATGACTCCACCTAAACACTCGTCTCACGCTCTACTCCCTTACCTGTTTTCACTTCTCTATCTGCTTATTCTAATCACCTCTCACCGATGTATTTTTCTCTTTTCTTCATCACTTGTCGAATATATCATATTTATTTTTATTTTGATACCCCTTTGTGCAAACTGGACGATAACTGTTGCAGTTTGGACAAAAGAAACGAAAAAACGGATTTTTTATTCAAAAAAAAAGAAACAAAGGAAATCATTTCTCCTCGTTTCTAATTAAAATATTTACCTAAAATTAACAAGGCAGCGATCCAAAAAATCGCAAAAACCGGATATAACCCAAGCGTGACTCCTCCAAAAATGAGCCATAGTCCTATCATCACGCCTAAGATTCCGAGGGTCATGAACCGAGCCACCCGTTGATACTGCCGTTTTTCCTTTTGGGTTAACGGTTTATTCGCATGTTCTAACGGAGCCAATTGATAGATGATGAATCCACTCACCCCTAATAAGGCGAAAACAACCCCTGGACTTTCAATCCATGAAACCCTGCTAATCAAAAAAAGTGTTAACGTATAAATACCAGCAAAGGTGAGCGTACATGCCGTATAATTTTTGGCATGATACCCGCCAGTAAACTGGCGAAGCGTGCAATAACAGCCTAAAAATAAAAGCGTTCCTCCTACTTGATGAAACATCACGCCAATGATGAACGCAACCATCGCATTTACGATAAAGTATAACAAAACTTCACATCCATAACGATAAATTTCATAATCGCAAGCCTCAATCATTTCTTGGCGTAATAATTGAGTCGCAAGTGATTGAAACATAGCCCCTCCTTCTAAAAGTAACCTCTTTTTAATCAATACAATTCTGACTCTTTCCATCTACTCACGTTGATGTTGTTAAAGCGACATGCCCCGGTTGATAACAAATGCCTACTCCCAACACAGCTAAACCATCTCTCCTAGAGCAATCGTTAAGGCGATTTTAAATCCAGACAAGCGATACTTACTGACAGGAACTTCGATTCCACCAGTAACTTTAAGCAGTTGAGAGCCGAGGGACTCGACTTGTTTCAAGTTGACAATGTAACTATTGTGGCACCGATAAAAACTTGTGCTATCTAATTGTTGGAGTCGATTTTCCATATCGGTAATACTCATTCGGATGGAATAGTTGTCTTTTAGCGTATGAATGATAAGGTTCGGACGTTTCGTTTTGATGTATAAAATGGAATGCACATCGATTCGATACACGGAATTTTTCTCCCGTAAAACTAACTCAGGCGTTGTTCTCAAGCGTCGCTCCTTTAGACAGGCTAACACATGACGGGATAATTGTTCCTCACTCGCTGACTTTAAAATGTAGCGATAGGCGCGAACTTCGTATCCTTCTAGGGCATAGTCAAGCACCGAGGTTAGAAATAAAATATCGACCTGGGTATCATAAATTCTAATTTCTTTCGCCGTTTCAATCCCATTTTTCTGTTTCATTTGAATATCTAAAAAAATCACATCTAACTGTTTCGGGTAATTTTTTAATAAGTCTTCCCCTGATTCAAACTCGTAAATACGATAGAAGAATGAAGAATCATCCAGGATGCGTGCTAACATTTCTTTTAACTTTGAACGAAAAATAGCGTCATCATCACATATCGCGAGATAAATCATCATAAGTTCCCCTTTCTAACGGACAAGATGAACTTATTATAACACATTTCGACAAATTTTATCATCAAATAATTTGAAAGAAAAAACGCCTCAACAGGCGTTTTGTTTATGAACGGTGTAACCGTCTTGGCGTTCGTTTCGAACGAAACGCCCAATTTAAGAAAATCGGCGTCATCACTGTCGTTACGACAACCATTAAAACAACTGGAGCAAAAAAGGCGGTTCCCATCAATCCCACTGCGGCCCCTTTACTCGCCACAATTAAGGCAACTTCTCCCCTTGAGACCATGCCAACTCCAATCTGCAACGACTCTTGTTTCGAGTAATGACACATTCTTGCTCCAAGTGCACAACCGATAATTTTTGAAGCAATCGCCACGATAACCAATAAAATCGTGAACCAGAAGAAATCCGGTGTCATCCCCCCTAAATCGACTTGAATCCCGATACTCGCAAAAAAGATTGGCGAAAGTAACATATAGGAAATAATCTCAAAGCGAGACGTAATATAAGGCACACACGGAGAATTAGACAAAATTAATCCCGCAATAAAGGCTCCCGTAATATCGGCAACCCCGAAAAACTCCTCCGCACAAAAAGAGAGCAACAAACAAAAAACAAATGCGATAATGACAAACCGTCGCATATCCTTATGATACCCCTTCACCCAATGACTATAGAGGCGATAGAAAATAATCCCCGCCCCAATCGCGAAGATGAAAAACAACACAATCTTTCCAAGAACCATTCCCACATTGACAGAAGCATCCGCACAACTTGTCACAACCGTTAACGCAATAATCCCCAAAATATCATCAATAATCGCGGCCCCTAAAATAGCATTTCCCGCTCTTGTATTCAAACATCCTAACTCTTTCAGTGTTTCAACCGTAATACTCACTGAGGTCGCCGTTAAAATGACCCCCATAAAAATATTTTGTAACAACACATTCGCCTCTTCCGGCCCACTTTCATGATTATAAAAAGAAATCAGTAAGAAACCGAGTAACAGTGGCACCAAGACCCCAAAAAGGGCAATGATAAACGATGCCTTCCCGGTTCTTTTTAACTCCGACAAATCCGTTTCCAGTCCTGCCGTAAACATTAAGACGATGACTCCCATTTCAGCCACCTGTTTAATAAAGTCTGTTTCATGCAAAATATTTAGCACCGCTGGGCCAAGAAAAAGACCCGCCAATAAAGCACCCACCACTTGTGGCATAGAAAACTTCTTCGTGAGTAATCCTAATATTTTAGTACTCAGTAAGATCACAGCCACATCAAATAAAAACTTATACGATAACATCTCTTTCACTCCATTCCCTACAAAAAGAACTCTTTTTTTATTAAACGTGAGACTTCTCACGCATCTCTTTCTATTTATATGCAACAAAAAGGCACCATCAGAACTTGACGATGCCTTTTTATTTATCTTCTTTTTGTAACGATTAAAGTCCAATTACGATTCCAACAATCGCCCCTAAGGCAATAAAGAAAATCGGATGCTTCTTAATTTTTGTAATTAACACATACATGACGACAAAAAGGACGGCTGCTTTCCAATTTAAAAAGTCGGCAAATTGATGCGTGACATTAAATCGATCGAGCGTTAAAACAGCAATTTTAAAAACACCAAATCCGGCCACTGCAATTAACCCCGCAACCGCTGGACGAAGGGCGTAAAAAATAGCTTGCACCGCTCGACTTTGTTTAAACTTATTTAACACGTGAGCGACAATAATAATGACAATAACAGAAGGTGTCACCAGTCCAACCGTCGCAATCAGTCCCCCTAATATCCCTGCCGCATTAAACCCGGCATACGTCGCCATATTAATTCCAATCGGCCCAGGTGTCGATTGCGAAACGGCAATCATATTTCCAAGCATCGCTTCATCAAACCATGGATACTTTCCTGCTAATTCTGACAAGAAAGGTAACGTTGCTAATCCACCACCGACTGCAAACAATCCAATCTTAAAAAACTCTAAAAATAATAACAAATAAGTCATTAAGCCTCATTCCCCTTTCTTCCTTTAACAACTAATCCAATCAGAGCAGCGGCAACCACAATAAAAGCAGGTGAAATATTCGTTAAAATTCCGATTAAAATTGTTGCAATCGCAATGAACAAACAAATTCGATCCACAACAGCCCCTTTCCAAAGCTTAATAACTGCTGTCAACACAAGGACACAAACAGCCACGCGAATCCCATTAAACGCATGTTGAACAAGCGCAATTTCTGCAAAAGATTGTAAAAACGCCGCTAAAACCATGATAATAACGAGTGACGGGAAAACAACACCTGAAGTGGCTACAATCGCCCCTAAAATTCCATGATGCTTATAACCAATAAACGTCGCCGTATTCACGGCAATAATTCCTGGGGTACATTGCCCCACAGCGTAATAATCCATAACCTCTTCCTCAGTGACCCACTTTTTCGTTTCCACAACTTCCTTTTGAAGCATCGGTAACATCGCATAGCCACCACCAAATGTCAATCCTCCAATTCGGCAAAACGTCCAAAACAAATCAAAATAATCTTTCATACATAAAACCCTCCAACACACAAATTCACTTCTTAGTATAGACAAAACTCCAACTTTTAAACGTGATTTTTATCCTTTAAAAAATGATCTATTTTAATGATTTGAAGAGGTGTGACAGATTTGAAAATAAAAACCAACTCCCGCTCCGATTAACACACCTATCAATTTTATCCACCCCAGTTGTAAAAATTCCATCTCTAACCCGCGTGAAATAATCGTCATCACGATTACAGAAACAACTAATCCCCCTAAGACTCCCCATGTGATATAATCCCGCTCCATTTTCTGCTGTCCTTGCGGACCTTTTTCTACTTGTACTGGTTTCAACTGGATTCCTCCTAGTGAGAAGATTGACTCTTACGAGCCGAAACTATTATAAAAGATATTCCTCAATCTGTAAATATGTTAAAAAAACGACATTTAAGGAAAACGTTCGTCATTTTCAGTTTTAACCTAGGAGTTCCTTATAAGACTTAATTATCACCCTCGTTGTCTACTAATAGAGAAATTAAAGCTAAAAATTTAATCATTCACAACTAGACTTTTAAGCAAAAAATAAAAGGAATCAAGCCATTTAAGCCTAACTCCTTTTGATGACATGGATAGAATTCCCCCATGTTTCCTCATTATAAAAAAACATTTTTCCATCAATAAAGAGAGGTTCTAATCCTCCCATTTACAAGGCTTAAAGCCCCCATTCCTCTTTAGCAAGCTCACGCATGTTAACAAGCTCTGCATGATGTTGTTCTAATAATTGTTCAACAGTTTCCCGTTCATCGGATAGAAATTGATTTTTCTTCGTCTCTAAATAATTCATATTCTCATCAACGTAGACCTCATACCCGATTCCTTGATCAACAAGCGTCACACCGTATTCTTTTATTTCTTTAGCGAATAACCCAGGCCACATAATAATTGCTAACGTATCCTCTAAATTTCCGATTGCTACATTTCCTGTGAACTGAGGATACTTAGGTAAAGATACCGTATACTGTGCTTGATCCGTTGTTTTGCCATAGGCCGTAAAGTATAAATCATACCCTTCACAATAAGGTTCATATGCTTTTTGATTCACATACCATACCCCATGAAAAATAAGTAGACTAACAACAATTATCCCAATAACTGCATAGACTTTTTTTAACTTCATAACTCAATCACCCGCTCTGCCATTTTTTTTATTTTTTCATCATGTGTCACTAAAATAATCGTTTTCCCTTCTTGATGAAGTTCCTTTAAAATCTGCATGATCCGATTAGCATTTGCCTCATCTAAAGATCCTGTTGGCTCATCCGCTAAAATAATTTCACTTTGTTTAAAAAATAGGCGTGCTAATGCCACACGTTGTTGTTCCCCACCAGATAGTGTATATACTTTTTGCTTTAAAACTCCAGAAAGTCCCACCCGTTTTAACGCTTCTTCCATCGTTAAGTTCGTGCGATCTTGCTTCCGAATAAGCTTTAAATTTTGTTCAACGGTCTTGTTTTCAACAAGTGCAAAATTTTGAAATAAAAAACCCAGTTTTTTTCGAAAATATTGCATCCTTTGTTTAGGCGTTACCATCGCTTCCCCATCAATCAATAATTTTCCAGAATCAAACGGCTCAATCATCCCAATCATATTTAATAACGTTGTTTTGCCGCAACCACTGACTCCCGAAAAGCAAACAAATTCACCAGATTCTATTTTAAAATTAAAGTTTTCAAATAAAACACGACCTTCAAATCGCTTACTTAATTCAATCCCTTCAATCATATCCGCTCCCCCTTTAAAATGGATGCCATTTTTAATTTTTCTAATTGCTTTGTCTTATATCCGATATAAATCAGTTCAATCACGGTTAGAAAAAGACTCAATCCTATAAAGTAAACGTCTATTTCTATCAATAGAAACTGACCAATAACCATTGCCAGTAAACAACTTATTAATGAAAGAAGCAGTGTTAACCCAACTAAAACTTTTTCTCTTTCAAACAAACTATACCCGAGTGTCTTTTTTAAAACCATTTCCATCGCTTTAAAGCTATATTCTAGCCGTAATACAAATAAAATCATGACACACTCAAGGGCAATCATAAAAATGGACAATAAGGCTGTTAATTTCATACAACGCTTAGCCATCGCCCAATTATACTGATACAACTCATACACATTCGTTTTCTTTAAAATTTGATTTTGTATTCCATATTCCTTAATAAATTCAGAAAATTCCTCATCAGATATATCATACATCACATCATAAGCATAATAGATCGCATTTCCAGTTGGGTCATGTTGAATCGTTGTTTGATTTAAAATGATAACAGGATTTTTTGAATAATGACTGCGATACGTATACATCGGGCCACTAATTCCAAGTAAGCGCACCTCTTCCTCATACGGAATAAACTCAATCAACGACAAATCGGTAAATGCCTCCCCTAAATACATTCGTAGCACCATTTGAAGATACGCTTTAAAACTCGCCTCTTGTTTAATCGATGAAGGGGTGAGAATATAAACCTTCTCCTCCGTACATTGACTTAAAACATCTGCAATCGGACTATTTTGCTTAAGCAACTCATGTTTTGTTTGCTCATTAATTAAACGAACCGTGTGCTCTTCATCTGATAAATCAGCATACATCAAACTCCGATTTTCAAACGTCTGATGAAATTTTTGAATAATCTCACTCGTTCGTTCCCCCGTTAAATCATCTTCTAACCGATAATTAATCTGATAATAAGCATAGTCTTCGTGTGCTTTAAAAAAATCCCGTTGCTGATAATAATCATACCCTTCGACAAAAACAATTAAATTTAACGTGATTAATAACAGTGTAAGAACAAACGTCATAGCTTTTATGCCATAACTCACGAAAAGTAAGCCTTGACCATTTACATCTTTTGCTAAATCTTTTTTTAGCTGATATCTCAAGCTAAACAGCCATAACACACCATTCAGTATCAAAAAGACGGCTAACATCCAAAAACTTAATGTAGACATAAACGTAACATTTGAAACCTTAGATAATAAAAGACTTCCAAGGGCATAACTCCCGCTAAAAACAAATGTATCTGCTAAAATATTTCGCCAAACCAATTGACGAATATCCTCACCTAGCATGTAACGCACCATTCGTTCTTTTTTACTAATTAACATTTCATAAGAGGAGATGAGTAAAATAATCGCAAAACTTCCACCCCAAACAAGCACTAAATTCGCTACCGTCTGTTGATCAGAAGAGTAAAGTTTTGGCATCCCCCCCGAATATTTATCAACCAACTCGGTTTTAAAGGCTCGTAATGTTTCAACATCTTCTCCGATAAAATAACAAGATTTCATCTTCTTAATATCAAAAAATTCAGTAATCGGTCGTAACATGACCTCCGTTTTTCCAACAAATAAACTATCATATTCTTGAGTTTTAATTTGGCGATTCTCTAAGCTTTTTAATGCACCTTCTGTTCCATAAATCTTAATTTCCTTTTTTATATCCGATGTTATCTCACCATCTACAAAGAAAAAATCTACATCATAATGTTCGGCCGCTTCTAAAAAATCTGAAATAATCTCTGATGCCTCGGAAGTCGTCTCCTCAAAGACGAATGTTGCTTGATAATAGCTTTCTTGAAATTGATCTAAATGGAAAATAAATAGCTCCCCAGTAAAAATCAAACTCATGGCAATCAAAAGAATCCCAATGAGGTATTTCACCCACTTCACCCGACACACACCCTTCCTTATACACTAAAAGTGCGAATATAACATTCGCACTTTTTCATCTTACCATTCACAACTATAAATCACCGTTTGTCCAGAATGAACCACTTCAAGCTTTGACCATTGACCGCCAAAAGAAGACCTAGAAGTATGAGCCCCTTTTCCATTTTGAATTTTAGCATAATGGCTTGCTGACGGATGATAGGCATACGCCGTATCCTCATTAATTAAAACAGTATTATATCCATACTGCAATTTACTTCCATTACTTCCGGTAGCCGTTTTTTCCCAAGCACTCGTAAAATTGCTAGTTACCGTTTTAGATACTGAACCTGCATGGGCCGTCAACCCCACACCACTTCCTAAAGCTATAACAGTCATTAATGCTAATCCATAGTTTCCGATTTTTCTCATTTCCTAACCTCCATCTTAAATTTTTTAGTTATAGAGTCGTCCTCATTCATCTCTATAACTAAAATCTATCATAGAAACACCCTCATAAATTGTAATTTTATTCCTTTTATGATTTAATTTTTTGGTTCTATAATATTTG
>DKYS01000028.1:0-3225 GCA_002493395.1 Turicibacter sp. UBA7094
ATTTGACAAAGAGCCAATTTTTTTATTTCATCCTCTAAAAGGAAAGTTTTCTATTCACAAAAATAAAAAACACCCTTCAATCCCTAGAGACTAAAAGATGTTTTTTACTTTATCTCACTAATTAAGCGATGCGATCCATTACAGGAACGATTTGTTTTTTACGAGAAACAACCCCTTCAAGTAACGTTGTATTTTCTGTTAATTCAACGTTGAAAGCTTTCTCAACAATATCTGTACGCTCACCTAAAGCAATAATTTGTGAATTACTATTTAAAATATCTGTGATCACTGCAACAAATAAATTTAATCCTTTTTCATCGATGATTGATTTCATCTCAGCTTCTAATTCCGCTTTACGTGTCATCATATCCTCGATACTTACGACGTTAATTTGTGCAATTTCAACAGTTGATGCTCCCATTGGGAATACTTTTGCATCGATTCCTAATAATTGACCTGCTGTTAAATCTGAAAGATCTGTTCCTGCTTTTAACATTTCAAGCCCATAAGTTTCCACTTCAAATCCAGCAATTTCTGCAAGCTCACGGCAAGCTTTTTCATCTTGTGGCGTGCAAGTGGGTGATTTAAATAATAAAGAATCTGAAATAATCGCACTTGCCATTAACCCTGCCATTTTAGCATCGATTTCAACGTTATTTTCTTTATACATTTTATATAAAATCGTTCCTGTACATCCAACTGGCTCCGCACGATAGAATAAAGGTTCTGATGTTTGGAAGTTCGCAATACGGTGATGATCCACTACCATTTTAATCGTTGCTTTCTCAATTCCAGTTGCACTTTGATTAAATTCATTATGGTCAACTAAAATCACTTCATCATTTTCTGTGACTTCTTCGATGAATGTTGGAGCCTCTACTCCAAAGTAATTTAAAATATATTGCGTTTCTTTATTTAGATCGCCTAAACGACAAGCCTGTGCATCGATTCCTAATTTTTGTTGTAAATTCGCCATCACTAAAGCAGCAGTAATTGAATCTGTATCTGGGTTCTTATGTCCGAATACTAATGTAGCCATTCCTTCTTCCTCCTTCTAAACGTTCACTTCTTTTATTTTACACTATCCTCACCTTAAATTTCAATTTATTCAATCACATTTTCAGTATTTATATGAAAAGAACAAAACTTATTTCCTCAACTTCAAGTAATATTGATTACTAACCCTTTTTAAAAACTCCCATCCCTTTATTTTCTTCACAAAGACTTTGCGTTTATTTCCGTAAAAAAACGGGTGTTTATCGTCACCCGTTTCTTAAATCGCCTCATCTAACCACGTGGTAATTTTGCAATAGACCGTGTCCTTCTCTTTCTCGTTTAAAATCTCATGTCGCATCTTTGGATACAGCGTATACTCGATATCACGTACACCCGCTTCCTTCATCGCTTCATAAGATTTAAGCACCATTTTTCCATACCCACCAACCGGATCATCCTCACCCGATAAAATGAGAACCGGTAAATCGTGAGGCATTCGCTTGATATGATCAGGATTGGTCATATAGAGCAGGCCGGTAAATAAATCTTCAAATCCTGCCGTTGTAAAAACAAATCCACATTTAGAATCTTCACAAAATTCACGAACCACCGCTTCATCATAACAAATCCAATCACTTGATGTTTTCGCCCCTTTAATGTTGCGATTAAAAGCACCATAAGATAATTGGTAAATCAGCGGGCTTCGATAACGTGGACCCTTTATCCTTTTTATCAGTCGTGCTGCAAATTTTCCTAATTTCAATTGATACGTCGGTTGATGCGCTGTTCCTGTTAAAATCAACCCATTAATCGTCTCACCATAATCAATGGCATAGTGTCTCGCTAAAAAAGACCCCATACTATGACCTAACATCACAATAGGTAAATCTGGATGCTGTGCATGAATCAAGTCATTAATGGTCTTTAAATCGTCAACCATGTCAAACCATCCATTCATCTCGCCAAAATATCCATAATCTTCAGGATGGGTCACCGACTCCCCATGTCCCCGATGGTCATTTGCATAGACCACGTATCCTAACTCTACTAAATAGTGAATAAACGCATCATAACGCTTGGCGTGTTCACACGAACCATGTACTAACTGAATTACCCCTCGCGTTCGAACCTCTGATCGTGGTTCATAAACATAAAGTTCTATCTCAAACCCATCTACCATTTGAACTTTCAAGAAAATGGCCTCCTTCGTCTTACATACCTCTAATGTACCATAATTTCATAAGGAAACCAACTCCTAAACGGGAGAAAAAATTCATTTTCCTTTTCACAAAAGAAAGCCACTTAAGACAACGTTTACTCATTTTCAAGCGGTAACTGCTCTCCGACGATAAGATCATAAGGAATAAATTTTCCATCTTGATACGTTAAATAAATCTCAACTACCCCTAGATGATCGACCATCGCCTTCCCAATAATGGTTTGAGAAGCTAATAAGCTATAAGCCCCTTTTCCCCTAGGCGTCATGATAGGAGAAAGTCCTCCTAAAGGAAGCACTTCTCCCTCTAAATTCTCTTTCATTTTCCCATCTGCCTCATAATAATTTTCTAAGAACGCTTGACTTTTTGAAGAAAGATTTAAGCGGTACGTCTGATTAAGTGTCTGATTATAAACATCCACTTGATAATCGTCTAAAAACCGAATGCTCCACTCATATAATTCGTTTAGCTGTTGATAATCAAGTAATTCAAGCGGTTTTTTATCCTTAAAACTATAAATATAGTAATAATTAATATTCCCGCTTCCTCCCGAACTAATTGAAACATAAACATCATCGACTTCATCTTGATCAAAATCCCCTAAAAAAAGTGCACTGCCATATCCGCCATTTAAATGTAACGGTTGATCAATCACCTCACTGGTCACCCCATCAACAATGGAAATTGTAATCCCCTCTTGATAAATCGCATCTGGGCTTGTTTTATAACCCGTCAAATAAACGAAATCATCCACTCCATCTCCGGTGACATCCCCCATTTTGCGATCAAACGTATACACTTCTTCCGTTTGAGCAACCATTTCAATTTGTGGTGGAACCCAGGCGTCTAAAAACATCCTCACCATATCCTTTCTCATCTATACTACACTTAGTATGAGAATTTGATGGGAATTTATGAGTTTCTTTCTAATAAATCGTCCGCTATAACCATCAAAAAAGAGGTCGCGCCTTCGACCTCTTTTTCATTAAAATAATGTCATTTGATTGCTTGG
>DKYS01000028.1:3532-49765 GCA_002493395.1 Turicibacter sp. UBA7094
GGACGATTCGCCGATTTAGCCGGCTTATCTGTTCCAAGCTCCATATCGCCAAACACATTCAGAATCTGCATTTTTTCAATTAATGTTTTAGAAACTTTTCCACGTGTTTGAACTTCTTTAATCGTTTGAAACGGTTCTTCTTCCCGTGCCGCTACAATTTGGCGCGCCACGTTTTCACCTAATCCATCTAAGGCGGTAAATGGAGGAATTAACGATTTTTTATCTTCCGAAATTTTAAAATCGACTGCTTGTGATTCTTCTAAGTTAAAGTTTTGGAAATAAAATCCGCGTTCTGTCATCTCTAACGCAATCTCTAAAACCGTCACGAGATTTTTTTCCTTAGGCGTCGCCTCGAATCCTTTTTCATCAATCTCATCGAGTCTCTTACGAATCGCATCTGGACCTTTCATCATCGTCTCAATTTCAAACACATCTGCCCGTTTTGAAAAATAAGCACAGTAATAATAAATTGGATGGTGAACTTTAAACCAGGCAATTCGAATCGCCATTAAAACATAAGCCGTGGCATGGGCTTTTGGGAACATGTACTTAATTTGCCCGCAAGACCAAATATACCATTCAGGAATCTGATGTTTTCGCATCTCTTCCTCAAATTCTTTCCATCCATCTGGAACCTTACTTGCCATCCCCTTACGCACAAACTCCATAATCTTAAACGCAAGCGCAGGCTCTAGCCCACCATACATTAAATAGACCATGATATCATCACGACACCCGATTACATTTTTAAATTCAATCTTTCCAAATTTCTCATATTTCCCAGACACTAAATCGGCTGCATTATTTAACCAAACGTCTGTTCCATGAGAAAGACCCGAAATCTTAACTAACTCCGCAAATGTTTTAGGCTTCGTATCTTCAAGCATGTTTCGCACAAAGGGAGTTCCAAATTCCGGAACACCATATGATCCTGTCGTTGAACGAATTTGCTCCGGCGTCACCCCTAATGATTCCGTCGAATAAAATAATTTATAAACGTCTGGGTCATCAGTTGGAATATCCTTCGGATCAATCCCTGAAATATCTTGTAAATAACGAATCACCGTCGGATCGTCGTGCCCCAGTATATCAAGCTTTAATAAATTGTCATGAATCGAATGGAAGTCAAAGTGTGTCGTTCGCCATTCCGCCGTTGGATCGTCGGCAGGATACTGAATCGGAGTGACATCATAAATATCCATGTAGTTTGGAACAACGATAATCCCTCCCGGGTGTTGACCCGACGTTCTTCGTACGCCCTCGCACCCTTTCGCTAAACGTTCAATTTCAGCCGTCCGCATTTGATGATGCGTATCCTCTAAATATCCTCTAACATAGCCAAACGCCGTTTTTTCAGCAACCGTTCCAATCGTCCCGGCACGGAAGGCAAAGTCATCACCAAATACTTCTCGACAATACAGATGGGCAACCGGTTGGTATTCTCCCGAGAAATTTAAATCGATATCGGGAACTTTATCTCCCTTAAATCCAAGGAACGTCTCAAACGGAATATCATGTCCATCTTTTCGCATCTTCGTGCCACAATATGGACAATTCGCATCTGGCAAATCAAATCCCGACTCGGCATTGGCTAAAATATCCTGAAACTGTTCTTCCTCCGGGCGAATTCCGTAGCGATTTTTTTCATCCTCGTTCATTTTAAAGGCTGAAAAGAGACAGTTTGGACATCGATAATGAGGTGACAACGGATTAACCTCGGTGATATCCATCAACGTGGCGACAAAAGATGAACCGACCGATCCTCGAGAACCAACGAGGTATCCATCATCGAGTGATTTTTTTACAAGCATGTGTGAAATATAGTAAATAACGGCAAATCCATTCCCGATAATACTATTTAATTCTTTAATCAAACGATCAAGAACATATTGTGGCAATTCTTTACCATACCATTCATACGCCCGTTCATAACACATTTCACTTAAACGGTCTTTAATACTTGGAATTCCTTTATCTTTCAAGAAATCATCCGCCGGTGTAAATAACTCATCTTTAATCGCTTTAATCATCTCACACTGATCAGCTATCATATTCGGATTAGTGACAATAATTTCTTTCTGTTTCTCTTCACTTAAAAAGTGGAAATCATGGTACATTTCATCCGTCGTTCGAAAATGCATGCTTGGAATCGATTTAATTTCTGGATGATTCAACGGATGGCGTCCTCCACCGATTGCTGGCGTTCGCGTATAGATTTGGCGATAAATTTTGTCATCTCGATTTAGGTGGTGAACATCTCCTGTTGCACAAACCGGAATATTCAACTCCTCCCCTACTTTAATGATTCGCTCGATGGTCTTTATAATATAATCTGCCATTTCTTTAGAGTTCAAATCAATTAAATGGGAATAAACTTCTGGGGGCTGAACCTCTAAATAATCATAAAAGGCTGCTTTCTCTTTTAATTCCTCATAAGGTTTATTCATTGCCGTTTCAAATACCTCACCATTAACACAACTACTTCCAATCAATAAACCTTCTCGGTGGGCCTGTAAATAACTTCGACGAATACGCGGCTGACCATACAGATCATTGGTCATCGATTGAGAAACAATTTTAAATAAATTTTTAAATCCCACATCGTTTTTCGCTAGAATCGTCACATGAGTGGAGTAATCGAGTTTAAATGAACTTTCCTCATCTACTAACTGATTAATCTCGTCATGCGTCTTAATGCCTAATTTCATCATATCTTTCAGTAATAAAATAAAGGCCTGACCGGTTGCCCGTGCATCATAGATGGCCCGGTGATGTTGTGTTAAATCAACTTTAAAAAACTTTGATAAAGCTTTTAAGTTAAATCGCTTCATCTTACGCTTAACCTTTTCATCAATCAAGGCGTCCGTCGCATAGTTCCAATACACCCCATATTGGTGATGATACATCACACGTGCAGCCGCAAGCGTATCAATTACCGGATTTTGACATTCTCCTAAATTAAACCGTTTATACGTTGCGTGTAAATGTCCCATATCGAACGCGGCGTTATGCGCAACTAAAATACACCCTTCTGACCATTCCTTAAATCTTCTCATCACATCTTCAAGCTCTGGCGCTTGATCAACATCACTTTGCATAATATGCGTTAACTCAATCGTCTTTAACGAAAGTTTTCGATGCGGATTCGCAAAATCTGAAAACTCATCAATGATTGATCCGTTATAGATTTTAACAGCCGCAATCTCAATAATCACATCGTAATTCGTTGAAAACCCAGTTGTTTCGACATCATATACCACATAAGTTGCTGAACTCAGTGAAAGGGGTTGTTCCGCCCAGGCAATTTTCGGTTTATCTTCGACTAAGTACCCTTCAACCCCGTAAATAATTTTAATATCATTTTTCTTAGCCGCATGATAGGCATCGGGAATGGCTTGCACGACCCCATGATCCGTTAAAGCAATCGCACGATGCCCCCATTTGGCTGCTTGGGCAATATAGGCTGAAATATCAGTCACTCCGTCCATCGCACTCATCTTTGTATGCACATGAAGCTCTACCCGCTTTTCTCCTTCAGGCGCTAAATCTTTTCGCTCCTCTACTTTCGCATCAATAAGAGTCGCAGCATTAATCATCATACATAATTCTTTTGAGAACGTATCAAATTGGATTCGTCCGCTCACGCGAACCCAATTTCCCTTTTTCAAAATCTTTGGCACCATTTTTTTAGTTTCCGAAGATTTCGCAAACATCTTAATATAGATAGAGTCTGTATAATCGGTGAACTTGGCTGTCACTAGGAGCATCTCACCATTTCTAATATCCCGAGTTTCGGCATCAAAAATATACCCTTCTAAAATACATCGACTCATTTCATCATCGATGTCTTTACAACTCATCGGATTTCCTGTAATCGGACCCCCAATTGATGTTTCAGTCACTTCTGGCTCTTTTCGAGAATAGCCTCCACGTCCACTCCTTGGAGGTGTTCCTTCATTTCTAAAAATCGGCCGTTGAGGTTGGGGCTCCTGTTCGATTGGTTTTGGCGATTCAACAATAGGAGGTAAGGCCGTTTCACGGTTTGTTAAAATTTCGGCATCAGAAAGCGCCTCATCTGAATAAACGGGACAAACTTCTTCAATCGGAAATCCAAAGCGTTCAAAGCTTTGTTGAATCTTTTTCGCATATTTCTGTTCAATCTCCTGATAATATTGCTCCTCTTTCACGGCAATCTGTAATTGATGACCAACAACGGTAGCTTTAAAACTTTCAAGGCAACGAATTAATAAATCTTGACGACTTAAATATTCAATCATCACGGGCCAATATTCTAAAATTTGTTCTTCTGTTGGACGACTTAAATATCGAATTGTAAAATTCGCTTGATTAATCGTTGAAATACGACCAAATGTACTTTCAAATCTTGAATAAAACTCATAGAAAGCGGCCGAAATCAACGGCGTATCAAATGTTAAATGGAAAAGTATCTCTTGACGTTTTCTAAATACGTCAACCTTCTCAATCAACTTATTCTCAAATAAAAAAAGTTGATGCTCTGGATACTGAATTTGCTCCAATAAAATTTGCATCTGCTTTTGCATACGGGGATCCGTTGCCAAAAGATTATAAAACTCTATAACCCTTGTTTAATTCCCTGTTCAACGTATCCGATTTAGTCTCTTCACAAGGAATGAGCTACTCTCGTTTGATATAACACTCCGAGGGCGTAAATTCGGGTACAACGAACCCTACATATTAGTTCTATCGTTTTAGTGATTAAAGAACTAATCCATAACGACTTAAATTGATTGAAGCGTTTAAATCTCTATCTATTGATAGGCCACAAGCCTCACAATGATAGGTACGTTCTGATAGTGATAATTTGACTTTAATGTTCCCACAACATGAACAAGTTTTTGACGAAGGATACCATTTATCTGCTTCTACAAATTCAATCCCACGCTTTTCGCATTTATATTGGATTTGTCGCTTAAACTCATATAACCCTTGTTTCTGAATGGCCTTTGATAAGTGTCGGTTCTTCATCATTCCACGAATATTTAAAGCCTCCATCACGATACGAGACGGTTTGGTTTTCACTATCTGGTTCGTTGTTTGGTGAATATGATTACTTCTGATGTTTTTTAATCGTCGATGAAGTAATCGAATTTCACGTTCGAGTTTTATAATGTTATTCGTTTTAGCAAATTGACAACGGCTTTCACCTCCTTTTAATCGTTTTTTATTCATTTCATATTTTCGAGAAACTTGTTTTTGAAGTCGTCGTAAACGTTTCTCTAATTTACGAACGGTTTTTGTTTTGTTGATGTTTTTAAAGACTTGTCCATCACTACAAACAGCTAAGTCTTTAACCCCAACGTCAATTCCTAAACTAACGTCGGTTAATTGAATATCTTCTAATGGTTGTTCAACCCCAACTGATAAGTACCAATACTTCCCGTCATGACTAATACGAGGATTTATATATTTAACACTCATGGGAATTTGTTCGCTGGTTTTTATCCAACCCACTTTTTCAATCAAGACAGACTTCTCTTTGACCCTTAATTTAAGATTGTCGTTATAAAAAGATGGCTTTGATTTCTTACGACTTTTAAAACGTGGTTTCTTGGCTTTTCTAGTAAAGAAATTTTTGTATGCCACACAACAATCCTTAACCGCTTGTTTTGCGACGTTGTTAGACACTTGATTAAGCCACGACAATTCACCTTTTTTAAGTTGAGTGATTTCTTTTCGCAGTTCGTTATCTGAAATAAACTTACCGTTATTTTTATAGTTTTCTTCTTGACGATTAAGCGTCCAATTATAAACAAAACGGGCAGTTCCGATTGATTGCCACAACTTTTGTTCCTGTTCTTTAGTTGGTTTTAATCTAACTTTTTTAGCTATTATCATCATCAACCAACTCCTTAATCATCTTCTTAGCCTTGTTTGCTCTTTTTCCTTGTAATCGACAACTAAACACCATAACAATTTGAATCAAATCTTCAACAAGTTCCTGTTCCTCTGTCATTTCTGTGTTGTCTATAATTTCAATGGCAACACCATATTTGTCGCACAAGTTTTCAATCAATTCAAAGCCAAAACGAAGCAATCTATCTTTGTATAAAATAACGATACGTTCTATTTCCGAGTTAGTGATTTTATCAATCAACTCGTTTAAGCCTTTTTTGTTATAGTTAATACCACTGCCAATGTCTGTGATAATTTCAAATTGATAACCTTTGGCACACATATAAGTTTTCACGTTTTCAATTTGACGCTCTAAATCATCTTTTTGCTTATTTGAACTCACTCGGCAATAACCTATGGTTTTTTTTATACTTGTTTTTGGTTGTTTTAGTCCCAATAGGTGATTTAACTGTTCCTGTGAGTAATATCGGTATCCACTTTTCGAAATGTGATGGGTTTTGGTTTTCCATTTTTATCTCAATTCCTAAGTGTTTGTTGCGTTATTCCTACACGTTCAGAAAATTCGCCAATCGAATAATACTTCATATTTAACACCTCCTACTATCATTACAGCACAAGAGGTTATAAAATATAATAAAGATTTTATAAACTTAATTCGACAGATTTCGCCCCCCCCTTTTCTATCTAACCACACGATTTTCTTTTATCTCATTAGCTTTGTACCCATGAGTTTAAAATAATCGTTTTTTGTAACTAGTACATTCTATCATTATTTCATCATCAAATCATCATGATTTTTTCATATCTATCACTAATTGTCACATTCTAACGATTCATCCCCCTCTTTATAAAATACTTTTTCCTTTTTCAAACACGTTATTTTTAAAAGTATCGTTTCAACTCTTACAAAGCCTTACAGGCATCCATCTGATGGAAATTAAATGACTTTATTTCATTACTTATTATTCCAAAAAAAACATTTCTCACTCTCTTTCATGGAAAATTAAAAAAAATTCTCTCAACGAGAGAATTTTAGTTCTAGGCTAATGTCTGATATTTTTCCTCAATGAATGCAACAAGATCAGTGACTTTCACTTCAACGACTTCTCCTGTTTGGCGGATTTTTACTTCCACTAAACCATCGCTAATTCCACGACCGACTGTCACTCGAATTGGAAGTCCGATTAAGTCGGCATCAGAGAATTTAACACCTGCACGTTCCTTACGATCATCTAATAATACTTCAAAGCCTGCTGCTTTTAAGTCAGTATAGATAGTTGTTGCGGCGTCTAGTTGTTCTGATTTTTTCACATCAACTGGAATGACATGGATATCAAACGGAGCAATCGCTTTTGGCCAAATCATTCCGTTTTCATCATTATTTTGCTCAATAACAGCCATCATCACACGGCTGACACCAATTCCGTAACATCCCATAATAAGCGGTTGTTTCTTTTGATTTTCATCTAGGAAAACGGCGTTCATTGATTCTGAATACTTAGTTCCTAGTTTAAAGACGTGTCCCACTTCAATTCCTTTTGCATGATCAACCACACCAATTCCATCTGGTGAAGGGGCACCCACTGGTAAGTCCGCTACTTCGATATTCGCCGCAAATGATCCTGTTGTCGAATAAACAATTGTATCTTCTCCTACTTCAGCTAATGCCATAAATTCCGCTGATTGTGAACCACCAATTTGACCACTATCTGCTTCGACCATGCGGAATTTTAACCCACAACGATTAAAAATATTCGTATAAGCCTGTACAAATTTATCGTACATTTGGTCTAAAGATTCTTGATTCGCATGAAATGAGTAAGCATCCTTCATAATAAACTCACGACCGCGCATTAAGCCAAAACGTGGACGAGCCTCGTCACGGAACTTCGTTTGAATTTGGTAAACCATTAACGGTAATTTTTTATATGAATTTAAATAATCGCGCACGACATCCGTAATCACTTCCTCATGAGTAGGACCTAAAGCAAACTCACGATTATTACGATCAGTTAATCGCATTAATTCTGATCCATAAACTGACCAACGTCCCGATTCATCCCAAAGTTCTTTCGGTTGTAACGCTGGCATTAATAATTCATTTCCGTCAATTGCATTTAATTCCTCACGGATAATCGTTTCGATGTGATGAAGTGAACGCTTTGCAAGCGGTAAATAAGTATACACCCCAGCAGCGACTTGTTTAATAAATCCAGCACGCAATAAAAACTGATGTGAGCGAATTTCAGCATCACTTGGTACTTCACGCAATGTTGGAATAAACATCATTGATTGTTTCATGTTTTATCCTCCTATAAACTAAAAGACAGTCCTTTCATCGATGCCTTCTTAGCACTTATTTTTTTAATTATCGCATCTTTTAATCAGCTTTTCAATCCTTTTATGCACTAATCAGACGAATAACATCATTAAATGTCACATAAATGAAGAGCCCGAAAAATAAAAGTAATCCGACCATATGGATGTATCCCTCTACCCGACGATCCACAGGGCGTCCAACCACAGCCTCAATCAAAACAAAGACAATTCTTCCTCCATCTAAGGCTGGTAATGGAAGTAAATTCATAATTCCTATATTCACACTTAAAAAGCCAATCCATACAATAAGTGACGTTAATCCATAAGTCGCAATGGTAGATGTCATCGTGTAAATTCCAACAGGTCCTGATAAGTCATTAATCCCTGCTTCTTTTGTAACGAATAACATTTTAAAGGTTTGAATAATCGAAAAGAAAGCTTCTTTCATTTGAAACACTGAGTAATGAAATCCCGCTGAAAGAGATTTTTCATATTCTACGGAAACCCCAATTGAAGGAGTAATTTTTCCTCCATTTTCACTTATTTGTGGCGTAATCTCTGTTGTCTTGGTTTGTCCATCACGAATATATGTAACGGTTGTTGGCTCATTCGTCGACGAAATCGCTTGAGTTAATTCCTCCCAATTTCCAACCGGTTGATTATTGTATGAAATAATTTGGTCCCCTGCCAATAATCCAGCGACCTGTGCTGGGGAATTTTCAATAACTCCACCTAACGTATTTGACGCCGTTGGCATTCCAACCGTAAGACCTACAATAAAAAATAAAACAAGGGCTAAAATAAAATTCATCGTTGCCCCCGCTGCCATCGTCGCAAAACGAGCCCATTTTGACTTTGACTCTAAACAACGATCATACGGAGCAATTTGTTGCACACCTTTTTCAAGAATATAGTTCGCATCATGATCCACCTGATATTCTTTTGTTTCTCCGTTTTCTAAAACGAGTGTCATCGTCAACGCTTCATATAAATCCAATTCACGAATCGTTCCGGTCACCGTGGCGTTTTGTTGTTTTGGATTAAGGAAGATTTGCTTAATCAAACCCGTTTCAGAAAATCCTAGTCCGACCACTTGATCAACCTTTACCATTTCCTTCTCAGCCTCTTCACCGGCCATTGAAACGTATCCACCAAATGGAATGGCACGAATAGAGTACGTTGTCTCCCCACGCTTTGTACTCCAAACTTGTGGACCCATTCCAATTGAAAATTCATGACACAAAATTCCGTAATGCTTCGCAACTAAAAAATGCCCTAATTCATGAACTAAGATAATAATACCTAAGGCTAAAATAAAACTTAAAATTCCTATCATCTATTCATCCTCCATTATTCATACTTTTCGATAATTAGGCGACGCGTGTTAGTATCAATTTCCAAAATTTCTTCTAACGTTGGATTAGCTAGCATCTTATGTCCCTCTAAAGCCTCGTACACCACGTTTTCAATCTCTAAAAATTTAATTTTATCTCTTAAAAATAAATCAACCGCTGCTTCATTTGCTGCATTTAATACTGTTGGACAACTTCCTCCCTCTTTGCCGGCCTCATAGGCCATTTTCAAGCAAGGAAAACGATCAAAATCCATCTTCTTAAATTCTAAAGTCCCTACCTCGTCTAATCTTAAAGATTTTGCTTGTTTTAAATCAATTCGATCGGGATAACTCATGGCAAATTGAATTGGAATACGCATATCAGGTGTCCCTAAATGGGCAATAATACTTGTATCTTCAAACTCAACCATCGAATGAATAATACTTTGTCGATGTAAAATGGTTTCGATTTGATCATAAGGAAGGTTGAATAACCAGTGTGCTTCAATCACTTCTAACCCTTTATTCATCATTGAAGCGGAATCAATCGTAATCTTGGCTCCCATTGACCAATTTGGATGATTTAAGGCTTGTTCTCTCGTGACGTCCTTTAACATCTCGCGCGTATAATCTCGGAACGAGCCTCCACTTGCCGTAATAATAATTTTCTTAACTGTTTTCGCATCCTCGCCTTGTAAACATTGGTAAATCGCAGAATGTTCGCTATCAACGGGTAATAATCTCACCCCGTATTGCTTCGCCTTTTCCATCACAAGATGACCAGCAGTTACTAAAGTTTCCTTATTTGCAATTCCAATCGTCCGACGTCTTTCAATCGCTTTTAATGTCGGCAGTAACCCAACCGAACCCATAACGGCTGTTAAGACAAAATGTTCATCTCCTGCGACCTCATCATACGTGGCAACGTTAATCAATCCCTCAGTCCCAAAACCAAATTTAACCTCGCTGTATTGATTGGCCAATTGCTTAGCTGCTTCCTCACTAATCACTGAGACATAAGCGGGTTTAAACTCCTCAATAATTTTTTGAGTTAATTGAATATTACGTCCAGCAGAAAAGGCAACTAAGCGAAATTTATCTGGATGTTGCCGAATAACATCCAGTGTCTGCTGTCCGATTGATCCTGTTGCGCCTAATAAATAAATATTTTTCATTTTACATCACCACATTTAATCCATTAATTAAAATATATAAAGCCAATGACGCGTATAGATGACTATCAAATCTGTCTAACACTCCTCCGTGCCCAGGGAAAAGGTTTCCAAAATCTTTGATTCCAAATTCCCGTTTCATAGATGAAGCAACTAAATCACCTAATTGCCCGACAATAGCAACTACAACACTTAGTAAAATTAATAATCCAACGTTCGTTGAGATCCCTGTTAAACTTCCAAATAGGGTCCCAATGACAACACCTAGCACCGTTCCCCCAAAAGACCCTTCAATCGTTTTATTTGGACTAACACGCGGAGCTAATTTATGTTTCCCAAACTTTTTACCACAAAAGTAAGCGCCTGAATCTGTCACGGCAACAACTAAAATCATAAATAATAAAAGATTTAATCCTAAAAATCGAATAAATAAAAGGGAATGGAACGTCAATCCGATATAAAAAATAGTTAATAAATAATAGCCCGCATCTTTTAATGTAAAATCTTTACGCGCCATCGACACGATTAATAAAATGAATAAAATGATGGCTAGAGGCCCCGTTCCAAAAGTATCTCCCCCATTAAACGCTAACGTTTTAAAATTGAATGAGTTAAAAACAACAACGAGGACTGCGAGCATTGTAAAAATTTTAATTTCCATTGGCGTTTTTGAAACCGTATCCTTCATTGCAATCATCTCCCGTACGGCAACGAGTGATAATACCAACCCTAGAATAAGGACAGGAACATTTCCGTAAACAACTATGGGAACCCCGATTAAAACCATAATAATAGCCGTTATAATTCGCTGCTTCATGAATAAATCTCTCCTTTATTTCTTCTCACTTAATCCACCAAATCGACGATTTCGAGTTTGATAATCTCGAATGGCCTCGTATAATTGCTGTTCTTTAAAATCCGGCCAGGCAATTGAAGTAAAGTATAATTCAGCATAAGCTAATTGCCAAAGTAAATAATTACTAATCCTTAATTCCCCACTCGTTCTAATCATCAAATCAAGAGGAGGCAAATCGGAAGTCATTAAGTAACGATCAATTAATGCCTCATCAATTTCTTCCACTTTTAAGCGGTGATTTGAAACATCTGTCGCAATTTTCTGTACCGCTTGTTTGATTTCATCTTGTGACCCGTAGTTTAAAGCAATCGTGAGGGTCATCTTTTTATTATTTTGGGTCATTTCACTAATTTCTAACACTTTTTCTTGTAAATCTTTTGGTAACCCATCTACATTTCCTATTACTTTTAATCGGATGTCATTTTCAATAAGTTCCGGGGCAAAGTCGTTAAAAAACTTAATGGGCAATTTCATTAAAAATTTCACTTCTTCGTCGGGTCTTTTCCAATTCTCCGTTGAAAAAGCATAGACAGTTAATGCCTTAACCCCAATATTCGCACATAATTTAGTTATTTCACGAACATTCATTGCCCCCTCTTGATGACCTGCTGTTCGAGGGAGACCTCGTTTTTTAGCCCATCTTCCATTTCCATCTAAAATAATTGCAATATGTTGTGGCAAGGGAGCACTCAGAATCTGTGCTTTTTCTATCTGTGCCTTCTTTTTCCTTTTAAAGAGCATTAAAGAAACCGCCTTTCATATATATAACCTATCTTATATATTTTAATACACTTACATCCTTTTTTCTACCAACATTCCGGAATTATACAAATAAACTATAACTCTGGGATAGAACAAATATCTTTTTAAGCGTTCTAATTTTGGGAAATATCCCTTGTTAAGTGGAGGTTTTAATGCCCATAATCGACCAAAGATAAGGGGGCCTTCTCTTTCGTTTTTCAACTTGTTAATGAAGGATATTCTTCAAATAACATGATTACTTTTTATAGATCTACATCGACTCTTCAAATCCAAATTTTCTATTTTAGCCTCACCTTTTTAAGTATCTCCTGATGCTGGTACCTTTAACTCTACAGATTGACAAAAGGGGATTGGATCTCAGTACACCTGTGTTTTAATTATTTCTACTACTTTTTCTTTACCATCAATGTATCCTTTCTATAAAAGGCCTGTCTTCTCTACACCAGTACAACCCTCATCTAAGAGTTACAATTTCAAATCGTGCTAAATGATTGTCCTTTGTAGATCCTTCGTAATCTTTTGATAATAGGGTCAGAAAACCTTTCCTACCTCTTGTTTATCCTTCAATCCCACGCGCAAAAAAAGCTACTAAAAATTTTAGTAGCTTAATTTATATAAAGTCATCCCATTGTGCCGTATAAAATTCATGACATTCCCTTTAATCAACTAACTAAAGGTTAATGTTTAATTAAACGTTGTTGGGCTTTTCTTTTAATCCGACGAACCTCCTCTTTTGTTAGAGGAAGAAGTTCACGGCTTGTTTCAAGGGTAGGAGTTCCTAATTTCTTATTAAATGAGAGCTTAATAAACTTTGCGTCTTTTGCTTTCATTCATCTTTACCTTGAAAAATTAATTTCCTCGCTTGAAATATCCATAGCGTTGGGCGTTTGTTTTAACTCGAGTCTCTACACTTTGAGCCGCTCGTTTTGCATCACCCACAAATTCGGCACCAAATTCGGCTTGCATTTTTGAGACATCAGGAATTAATGCGTTAAGCGCTGATTTTTTTGCCTTTTTTTCTTTCATTGCCATGTTGCCGCCTCCTCATCGTACAATGTGATGACAATTATATTTTGTGAGCTTTTGTCGAATAATATACGTAAGGCAATCGATAAATCAAAATTTTACTCAGAAATATTCCACTCATAAATATTAATTTCTCTCACTCCAAATAAATACATCTCTAAATAAATAGGAATATAGTATGTTCCTAACCATTGAGCATTTAGACGCTGACATGTTTTATTAGATGGAATATTAGTGGGTAAACAACTAATGTATAAATAATTCATTCCATGTAATTTTGCCACTCGTTTAATTAATCGACAAGCCTTTTCGGCATAATGATTTCCCCGATAAGGAGGATATATTTCATATCCGACGTTTCCTCCATAAAAAGTGTTCTCATTATACCCAATACGAATATCGATTTTCCCTATTTCATAAGGTGTTAAATGTTTTTTTATTTGAAAGTAATAAGTTGGCGCACCAAATTTTTCTAGATGTGCGGGGACTTTTTTTTCAATAATTAAATCAATTTCACCATCTGTTAAATATCCCACATCCTTAAATCTAATCATATGACCCAACACCCCTCGCTCTTTTTACATGATTCTTTATAATCATACGTCATTCATCGGATAAAAATGAAAAAAAGACAATAAATATTGTCTTTTTATTTGAAGATTTTAGTAGAATCACTCATTTCATTCTCTTGAATTGTCCGTTTCACCCAAACACCTGGCTATCATCATTTAGAAAATTGGCATTAAATCATTAATTCCATAACTTTTAGTGATTAATCATTTAAAAACCTTTGAGGAAACTGAATTTCATTTTATCTTTTATGACGAAGAAAATAAATCTATTCCTCTGAGGGTGGGATGATGAGCCATTCTCCATTTCTAGGACAACTCAGGGTCCGAGGTTAACGGGGGATAAATGAGTCACTCCTCCATTTATTTAGTCATAAATCAAGCATATGGCTCACATCCTATTTTATCATCCATAAGAACTAGAATGGACTTAACTGCTATATGTATGCATAAAAAAAGCCACCCTTTAGGGTAGCTCTCCTCTATTAAATAGACATGATATCTTTTTCTTTTTCGTCTGCTACTGCATCGACTTCTTTAATTTTTTTATCTGTTAATTTTTGAACGTCTTCTGTGTATCCTTTTAAGGCGTCTTCTGTAATTTCACCATTTTTTTGTAATTTTTTAAATTCATCGTTTGCATCACGACGAACGTTACGGATAGCAACTTTCGCATCCTCAGCAAATCCTTTAACTTTTTTAGCTAACTCACGGCGACGCTCTTCTGTTAATGCAGGAACGTTTAAACGGATAACTTCCCCATCGTTATTTGGCGTTAACCCGATGTTTGCTTCATTAATTGAACGTTCAATTGCTGATAACATTGACTTATCATAAGGTTTAACCACTAATTGTCGTGCTTCAGGAACAGTAATTTGAGCCATTTGATTAATTGGTGTAGGCATTCCGTAATAATCAACTTGAATATTATCTAATAAAGCTGCACTTGCGCGCCCTGTACGTAAAACTGAAAATTCACGTTTCAAAGAATCGATTGCTTTGCTCATACGAGCCTCAGCATTTGTTAATACATTTTTAGGCATGATTATCTCCCCTTTACGATTGTTCCGATTTTTTCTCCGGCAACTGCTTTTTTAATGTTACCAGATTCGTTCATATTAAAGACTAATAATTCGATATCATTATCCATACATAAAGAAGCCGCTGTTGAATCCATCACTTGCAATCCTTTATTTAACACCTCTAGGTAAGATAATTCATCATATTTAGTTGCTTCTTTATTATAGCGTGGATCATCATTATAGACACCATCTACGCCATTTTTAGCCATTAAAATAGCATCTGCATTAATTTCTGCTGCACGTAATGCCGCTGTTGTATCTGTAGAAAAATAAGGATTTCCGGTACCTCCACCGAAAATAACAATACGCCCTTTTTCTAAATGGCGAATGGCTCGGCGACGAATATACGGTTCAGCAATTTGATTCATATGGATAGAAGTTTGTGTCCGTGTTTGAATCCCACACCCTTCTAATGCATTTTGTAAAGCTAATGCATTCATAACGGTTGCTAACATCCCCATATAGTCTGCACTTGAGCGTTCCATTCCCATCTCACTAGCAGTTTTTCCTCGCCAAATATTACCTCCACCGACAATAATGGCAATTTCAACACCTGTTTCATAGGCACTTTTAATCTGTAAGGCAATCTGTTGTACGGTTTCGGCATCAATACCAAACCCTTTTCCTCCTGCTAAAGCTTCACCGCTAAGCTTTAACACAACACGTTTATAAGCTGACATTAGGACACCTACTTTCCATAACCTTTTAAATTCGAAACAAGGGACACATTCATGTGCCCCCTTAAATTAAATGGTAATTATGCGCGAACTTGACTCATTACTTCTTCAGCGAAGTTTGCAACAACTTTCTCAATTCCTTCTCCAACTTCTAAGCGAACGAATAATTTGATTGTTGATCCATTATTTTTAGCATATTTAGCCACTGTTACGTCTCCATCTTTAACAAATGGTTGTTCTAACATACATACGTCAGCTAAGAATTTGCGAATACGTCCTTCTACCATTTTCTCAACAATGTTAGCTGGTTTTCCTTCATTTAACGCTTCTTGCGTTAAGATTTCGCGCTCTTTAGCAACAACCTCTGCAGGAACTTGATCTACTGTTAAATATTGAGGGTTAATAGCTGCTGCATGCATTGCTGCATCTTTTGCTACTTCTTCTTTTCCGTCAACAACTGTTAACGCTGCAATACGTCCACCCATATGTAAATAAGAACCGAAGAATTCATTATCTGCTTTTTCAACAACTGTTAAACGACGTAATGTAATTTTTTCTCCAATTGTTGATGTTGCTTCGATTAACATTCCATCTACAGTTGTTCCATCTACATTAATTGCTAATGCTTCTTCTACAGTTGCTGGTTTGTTAGCCACTAAAATTTTTCCTAATTTATCTAATAATGATAAGAATTGCTCGTTTTTAGCAACGAAGTCTGTTTCTGAATTTAATTCAAAAATAACTGCTGTATTTCCGTCGATTGCTACTGAACATAACCCTTCAGCCGCTACACGGTCAGATTTTTTAGCTGCTTTTGCAATACCACGTTCACGTAACCAGTCGATTGCAGCAGACATATCTCCATTTGTTTCTACTAATGCTTTTTTACAATCCATCATTCCTGCGCTAGTTTTTTCACGTAATTCTTTAACCATAGCCGCTGTAATTGCCATTATGATTCCTCCTAAAATTTTAATAAAAGTATAACACCACTTATCGTTGTATCTTTTTGATAATAACAAAAAAACACAAATATTGCAAGCTATTACAATCTTCTTTTTAAATGAAATAGTTTTAAACCACTCATTTTCTATTCTAGATTATTTATTTATGATTTATTCACTTAAGATAGAACGTTTTACTTTTCTATGTAGTATTTCAAAAAAAATACCTTTAACTCAAACGAGAAAAAGGTATTCATTATCAAATTACTCAGCTACAACTGCTGCTTCTTCAACTGCTTCTTCAGCAGCTACTTCTTCAGCAGCACCTTGGTTTGCTTCAATAATCGCATCAACCATTTTACCAACGATTAAACGTACCGCACGGATTGCGTCATCGTTAGCTGGAATTACGTAATCAACATCTTCAGGATCGCAGTTAGTATCAACGATTCCGAATACTGGGATGTTTAATTTACGTGCTTCTGCAATTGCAATACGCTCTTTACGAGGATCGATAACGAAGATTGCACTTGGTAATTCTTTCATATCACGAATTCCGCCTAAGAATTTATTTAAACGATCCATTTCTTTACGTAATGTGATAACTTCTTTTTTAGGTAATACTTCAAATGTTCCGTCTTGCTCCATTGTTTCTAATTCTTCTAAACGAGCAATACGTGCTTGGATAGTTTTGAAGTTTGTTAAAGTTCCACCTAACCAACGTTGGTTAACCCAGAATTGTCCTCCACGGATTGCTTCTTCTTTAACTGCTTCTTGTGCTTGTTTTTTAGTTCCTACGAATAAAACGCGTCCACCATCTTTAGCTACTTCTTGTAAAGCATAGTATGCTTCGTCTAATTTTTTAGCTGTTTTTTGTAAGTCGATGATGTAAATTCCGTTACGATCCGTATAAATGTATTTTTTCATTTTTGGGTTCCAACGACGTGTTTGGTGTCCGAAGTGTACCCCAGCTTCTAACAATTGCTTCATTGAGATAATAGCCATTGTAAGTTCCTCCTAAGTTTGAATTTGTTCGGCCGCCACATTTTTCAACACGAATTGCCACTATATTCAATAGCACTCGACAATTCACTCCAAATGTGTGTGTATTTTTATGCCGTTAATAAATTTATCATACCTCATCCGTTTTTTCAACTATCTTTGTATCTTTTTTTATTATAATTTCAAAAGAATCTTTTTTTGAATTTTGCGTCTACCTATAGATAGAGATATTTTCTTTATTTAAGATAACCCTACAAAATAATCATAAATGCAGACAAGAACTAACCATTTTTTCCTTTGTAAAAACTGATCTATTTATTGATAATATTCTAAATCCGCATTATCTGCTACGCAAATAATCGTTTGCAAAAGAAAAGGTGGAAAAGGTAATTGATTTAAATTCACCACACGAGGCTCGCTTACGACTTTAGCACAACGGATTCCATCCTGTGTTAAAACTAAGACGTATTGCCCTCGTTTTATATCTGACTGCATGACCGCATAAGTAAAATTCCTACTATACCCTTTAAATTGGACATCAATGACAGTTGTTTGCTCCATCGCATAATTATTATCTGATAATACTCGGCCATCTCCTTCTATTCGATCACCGGATTCTTCCTGGTTTGGAATTAATAAATAAATTAATCCCCCTAATCCGATTAAAAAGATGATAATAATGCCACTAACTAATAAAATTGTTTGCATGATATATCACCCCATCAATTAATATCTCTCTTTTTCTCTAAACAAATTTTACCGAATATTACTAACAAAATCAACCATTTATATCTTTTTTTCGTTATTTTATGACATATTCCGTTTGTTTCTTACATAGGTTCAATTTATTCAATCCATGATAGTTAAATCATAACTGAAGCTATAGTCATTATAGTATACCCACTTTTCTTACCTTCATACCTCAATTCATACAAAAGACCTGATTTTCATCAGGTCTTTTTAGATTCACACTACTCTTTAATGGTTTTTGATGTTTCTGAAAGTGATGCAATTAATCCACTTACATTTTGAATTTCAGATGGAATAATTAACTTTGTTGCTTTTCCATCCGCAACCTGTGCTAAGGCTTCAAATGATTTAAGCGTTAACACCTCTGTTGTTGGTTGTGCCTCATTTAACATTTTAAGCCCCGCAGAAGTCGCCTCTTGAACTTTTAAAATCGCTTCTGCCTCTCCCTCTGCCTTACGAATAGCCGCTTCTTTTTCCGCCTCAGCAGCTAAAATCATAGCTTGTTTACGCGCTTCTGCCTCAAGGATTTGTGACTCTTTTAATCCTTCCGCTTTTAAAATAGCAGATGTTTTTTCACCCTCAGCTTGTAAAATCTTTTCTCGACGCTCACGTTCAGCACGCATTTGTTTTTCCATGGCAGCTTGAATATCTTCTGGCGGAATAATATTTTTTACTTCTACGCGATTAATCTTAATCCCCCATGGATCAGTTGCCTCATCTAATACAGCGCGCATCCGTGAATTAATAATATCACGTGAAGTTAATGTTTCATCTAACTCTAACTCCCCGATAATATTACGTAAAGTCGTTGCTGTTAAGTTCTCAATCGCTGCAAATGGATTACTTACGCCATAAGTGAATAACTTTGGATCTGTAATTTGAAAGAAGACAACGGTATCAATTTGCATTGTGACATTGTCTTTAGTAATCACCGGTTGTGGTCTAAAATCAATAACTTGCTCTTTTAATAACACTTTATTGGCCACACGGTCCATAATTGGAACCTTCACATGAAGCCCTACCGTCCAAGTCGCTGCATAGGCACCAAAACGTTCAATGACATAAGCATTTGCCTGTGGAACGACTTTAATATTAGCCATAACTAAAATAATAATCACGACAATAATAGCTAGTATAAAGTAAAGCATTTTCTCTCATCTCCTTTTATTTAACAATCACCGTAACCCCTTCAATCCGTAAAACCGTTACGATGGCCCCCTCTAAGTAAGTTTGCTTACTTTCGGATACAGCACGCCAAAACTTTCCGTCAAGCTTTATCTCTCCAGGTACATACGGGATAATTTTTTTTACAACAACAGCCTCTTTTCCAATCAATTCATCGATATTTGTCTTTTCCTTCCCAATTTTTAAAAGTCCCACTGCAAATTTTCTCGTGCTTACAATTAAAATAAATGAAACAATAAGGAAAATTAGCACTTGAAAAAGTAAAGAATCGACAAAGATGGAACTAATCATGGCGACTAAAGCACCGATTGCGAACCAAATTGAAATAATTCCTAGTGTCAAGGCCTCAACAATGGCAAAGATTATAGCGAGTAAAAACCATAACCAAGGCAAAGGAATCGTTCCCCCTAAACTTGATAAAATAACCATTTCCCCTCACTCCATTCTTATCACTTACTCTTTCATTATAGCGAACATCACCATATTTTAGTACTATTCCTGTGAAATATTTTCATTCCTTTCTTGCCCGGGGATGGGCCATCACATACGCCTGTTTTAGATGCTCTTTGGAAACATGCGTATAAATCTGAGTGCTCGATAAATGTTCATGACCGAGCAATTCTTGCACTGCACGTAAGTTAGCTCCATGATTTAACAAATGAGTCGCAAACGTATGGCGAATCATATGGGGAGCCACCTTAATGTGCGTTGCTGTTTGTTGCGTTATTCTCCTTAAAATATCACGCACCCCCCTCTCCGTCAAAGGAAACCCATGATGATTCAAAAAGACAATATCCGTTTCTATGTTTGATTTCTTCAATAATTGTAATCGCGCCTGATTTAAGTAGACCCGGATAGACTCTACTGCAAAACTACCTAATGGAATATAACGATCTTTTTTTCCTTTTCCGTGAACTAGTAACATCCCAGTTTCAAAATCAAACTGTTCGAGCGTTAACCCACAACATTCCGATACCCGAATTCCTGTCGCATATAAAATTTCTAATAATGCATAATTTCGACATCCTAACGTGGTCGATTGATCAATCCCTTCAAAGAGCGCAACCATTTCCTCTTCATATAAAAATTTAGGGAGGACCTGTCCCCCTTTTGGAGCCTTAATCATAGAAAAGGCATTAAACGATACAATTCCTTCTTTCAGTAAAAAATGATAATACGAACGCAAAGAAGATAACTTACGGCTGACGGTATTCCGGTTGAGTTGATGTAAATAACAATCATTTAAATACCCTCTGACGTCACCATATTCCACCTCAAGCGGATGAATTCCTTCCCGATCACAAAATAACTTCCATTCCATTAAATCTTTTTGGTAATTTGAAATCGTATGTTCAGAATATCGTTTCTCATACGTCAAATACTCCAAATAATTCTTTATTTGTTCATCCACCTTCATCTCTCCTCCTTGATAAAGAAAACAGTACGGAACGTACTGTTTTCTTTATCACGAACTATATTAATGATTGATACTCTTTAATTTTTTCAATGGCTCGAGCTGCATATAATGCTTTCTTTTCTTTTTTCTTTACGCGCCCTTCTAAATCTAAAAATAAACCAAAGTTGGCGTTCATTGGCTGAAAGCCATCACAAGAAGTATGCGTAATATAATAAGCCATTGACCCCATGGCTGTTTCCCGAGGAAATTCGAGTAGTTCCTCACCTAACATGTATTTAGCCATATTAATTCCAGCAATCATTCCAGAGGCTGCTGATTCAACATATCCTTCAACACCTGTTAGTTGTCCCGCAAAGAAAAGATTTTCTCTGGTCTTAAATTGGTAAGTTGGGTGAAGAAGCACCGGTGAATTAATAAAAGAGTTTCTGTGCATCACTCCGTAACGAACAATTTCAGCGTTTTCAAGCCCTGGAATCATTTGAACAATACGCTTTTGCTCTCCCCACTTTAAGTGTGTTTGGAATCCTACTAAATTGTATAATGTTCCTGCTGCGTTATCTTGTCGAAGTTGGACCACCGCATAAGGCGTCTGTCCTGTTTTAGGGTCTTCTAATCCTACAGGCTTCATTGGACCAAATAAAACCGTTTGTCGTCCACGTTTAGCCATGACTTCAATCGGCATGCATCCTTCAAAGAAAACCTCTTTTTCAAATTCTTTAACTGGCACGACTTCGGCATTAATAAGCGCCTCATGCCAAGCATTAAATTCCTCTTCCGACATCGGACAATTCAAATATGCCGCCTCACCTTTATCATAGCGTGACTTTAAATAAACCTTGTTAAAATCAATCGAATCTTTTTCAATAATAGGGGCTGCTGCATCGTAAAAGTAAAACGAATGGTGCCCTGTCATTTCACGAATATAGGCACTTAAATCATCGCTCGTTAAAGGTCCCGTCGCCACAATCGTTGGTCCCTCCGGAATTTCCGTTAATTCCTCACGAATGACCTCAATATTTGGATGTTGACTCAGGTAATCCGTAATTTGCAAAGAAAAACCTTCACGATCAACAGCCAAGGCTCCACCCGCAGGAACGGCATTCGCATCTGCCGCCTTCATGATTAATGAGTCTAAGATTCTCATTTCTTCTTTTAAAACACCGACGGCGTTAGCTAATCCATCGGCACGCAATGAATTTGAGCACACGAGTTCTGCAAAATTTTGCGTATGATGCGCCGGTGTATTTTTAACGGGGCGCATTTCATATAATTTAACTTGAATTCCACGCTTAGCTAATTGATAGGCCGCCTCCGACCCTGCTAAACCTGCTCCAATGACATTTACATAATTCATTATAGTAGCCTCCTACATGTTTCGACTGAACGTCTCATTACAACTGAAAATTATACCATAGAATTAATTCCCTGCTAAGTCCTTTTCAAATTAGCCCGCTTAAAATTCGACATCCGCGTCTCAATATTTTTATTAAATCACGGATGAGCCAAATTTTAATTCCTTTAAAACCCCACCTTTAAAAAGGTGGGGGTTAGATTACTCTTCTTTATAGTCGCATTCCTTATTTGAACATTGGACTTCATTTTTCTTTCCTTTAACAACAAGTAAGTGTCCACATTTTGGACATTTCTTATCAATAGGTTTATGCCAAAGCGCATAGTCACAGGCTGGATATTTATCACATCCGTAAAATACTTTCCCACGACGCGTTTTCTTTTCAACGATTTCTCCTGTTTCGCATTTTGGACATTTCACACCCGTTGAAACAGGAGCAGTCTCTTCTTTGGCCTCTTTTTTAATATACTTACATGTCGGATATCCGCTACAAGCCACAAACTCACCGTAGCGACCTCGACGAATAACAAGCGGACTTCCGCACTCTGGACACTCCTCGCCAATTTCTACTGGAGCAATCTTCTCCATATTCTTTTGGGCGTCTTCAAGCATCGGCATAAAATGATCATAGAACGTTTTCAACTCGTCATACCAAACTTTTTGTCCCTTAGAGATTTCATCTAAGTTATTTTCCATCTCAGCTGTGTACTCAACGTTAATAAACTCTGAGAAAAATTCTGCTAATTTATCACTCGTTAAGATTCCCTGATCAGTTGGTTTAAATTTTTTATCTTCTAACATGACGTATCCACGGTTTTTGAGCGTTTCCATCGTTTGCGCATAAGTGGATGGACGACCGATTCCTAACTCTTCCATCTCCTTAATTAATTTCGCTTCACTATAGCGAGCAGGTGGTTGAGTAAAGTGTTGTTGAGGCTCGATATCCACAAGTGATAGCGTATCTCCGACCGCTAATCGTGGCAACGCCGCGTTTTTTGTTTCCTCGTAACTATACACGCGTAGATATCCATCAAATACTAAAACTTGACCATTCACACGGAATAAGTAATCATTTGAACGAGCCTCAATCGTCGTCGCTTCAACTGTTGCGCTTTTCATTAAACTACCAACGGCACGCTCCCAAATTAACTTATATAAACGTAACTCATCACGTTTTAAATAAGGTTTCATCTCTTCAGGTGTTCGCGAAACCGATGACGGACGAATGGCCTCATGTGCCTCTTGCGCATTTTTCACTTTTTTCGTACTCGTCGCCGTTGTCTTTACATAATTAGTTCCATATGTTTTCTTAATAAATGCTTTAGTTGCATCAATAAAGTTATCAGATAATCGAGTAGAGTCCGTACGCATGTAGGTAATTAATCCGACCGTCTCTGATCCTATATTAATCCCTTCATAGAGCTTTTGAGCAATCGTCATTGTCTTTTTGGCATTATATCCGAGCTTACTTGCCGCCTCCTGTTGGAGTGTTGACGTAATAAATGGAAGCTTAGGTTGCTTCGATTTATTTTTCTTTTCAACTTTCTCCACGGTGTAAGGATCACCAAGTTGGGATAAAATCGCTTTCACTTCTTCTTCATTAGCAATTGAAATTTTTTTATTTGCCTTTTTCACCAGCTCAGCTTCAATTTTTGCACTCTCACGCTCAAACATGGCATGAATAGACCAGTATTCTTCACTTTTAAATTTTTGAATTTCCTTTTCACGCTCGACAATCAGCTTTAAGGCAACTGATTGAACGCGTCCTGCACTCTTACTTTTAATTTTACTTTGTAAGAGCTTGCTCAATTTAAATCCGATAATTCGGTCTAAAATTCGACGACTCTCTTGTGACCGAACTAAATCCATATCAATCGCACGCGGATGCTTAAACGCTTCAATAATCGCATCTTTCGTAATTTCATTAAATACTACGCGGCGATTTAAGTCTACATCTAGACCTAAAACATCAGCTAAATGCCAGCTAATCGCTTCCCCCTCACGGTCGGGGTCGGTCGCTAGATAAACGGCATCCGACTGCTTCGCTGCCTGCTTTAACTCTTTAATAATTTTTGATTTACCTGTCACATTTTTATAATTCGGCTTAAAGTGGTCCTCCACATCAACTCCAAGACCGCCCGGTCCAGTTGTTGCTAAATCTCGAATATGTCCGACACTCGATAAAACCGTATAATCTGATCCTAAATAATTTTCAATCGTTTTGGCTTTAGCAGGCGACTCAACGATAACTAAATTTTTCCCCATACCTATCACCTTTTCTATCTCAATAACTAACTTAACTCACTTTGACACTGAATACTGTCTCATCTATTATTCGAATCTACCTTGAAACTATTCATTCGTCATTAGCAATAAACAGTCAAATAAAACATAAAAAATATTACTGTTTTCTTTTCCACTTGTCAATCATTTCGCTAGAAATTTCATAGAAACATTCCAATCTTTTTTATTATCTTACGTTTTTTTCTTTTCTTGAAAAGATAAAAATTAATATTTTCCATTATTATCTTATTGTTACCAATCCCCATCTTCTTATTTCGACACACCTGCAGGTTAAGACTTTTTCATTTCTTAAATCAGAAAGTATCTACTTAAAAAAGGCGCCAATCAAGGCTATTCTACCCATTTAAGGACCTCCTTAGCATTTGTAAAGCAATGCGCACCATATCGAATCAGTTCCAGGCATCCGCTAGAATGAGCCGCTTGATACGAAGCAGGTAGAGCATAAATAATTTTTCCTTCATCAATAAGTTTCTTGATCAAATCTAATCGAGCCTCATTTTTGGTCATTTCAACAATAAGCGAAACATCACTCAATTCTTGAAGTAAATACTGTGCCCGATAAAAACGCGCGGCAGAGGGAAATACTTTAGGGGGATATTCCGTTAAGACGAGATGATCCTTTATCATTCGTCGATATAAATCATAATTTTCCGGCGGATAAATGGTCGAAAAGCCCGAAGATAAAATCGTTATTGTTTTCCCTTTTTTAATAGCTGCCCACTGAGCGATTGCCTCAATGCCTAATTGTAAATTTCCAACAATAGCTATCTCTCGTTTCAAAAAATATTCCATTAACGAAAGGGTCGATTTTATCCCCTCTTCAGACGGCCGACGACTCCCCACTAAACTCATTTTTGACTTCCTCAATAGGCCTAAATCTCCTTGATAGTAAAGAACGAAAGGAGGCGATGCTATTTCCTTAAAACACTCAGGATATTCTTCATCCAAAATCGTTAAAACTGAAAAATGGTCAACTTGTTTTAACATCTCCTTTGTCTTTGTTTCATTTAATCCTTGAAGTGTCTCATCGTTTTTCAAAACTTCATAGATTTCGTTCCAATTTCCTTTTTTCATTACACTTAGTGCAATCAATTTATCTCTTAGCATCATTTTTATCACCTGAAATACTATACGAAAAAAGATGATGTTTTCCTTTTATAAACAAAAAAAAGATTACATTTTTGTAATCTTTTTTTGTTTAGAGCGAATGGGTTCAAATGATTTTCGGTGTTCATCGATAATGCCGTGTTCTTCAATGGCTTGTAAATGCTCCTTTGTTCCATACCCAACATGACGCTCAAATCCATAGTTAGGATATTTTTCACCTAGCTCCTTCATGTAAGCATCCCGTGTGACTTTAGCTACAATACTAGCTGCCGCAATAGATACACTTTTAGCATCACCTTTTATAATAGATGTTTGCGCGATATGAACACGCGGTAAATTCATCGCATCTAATAATAAATGTTGTGGTTGGCACGGGAGTTGAGCTATCGCACGCTCCATCGCTAATTTTGTTGCCTCATAAATATTTAAGCGATCGATTTCCTCACTCGTACAAATGCCTATTCCAATACCCGTCGCATATTTTTTTATTTCTTCGTAAAAATATAACCGTCGAGCCTCCGATAGTTTTTTAGAATCATCAATTCCAAATAACCAGCAATCGGCTGGTAAAATAACAGCGGCTGCCACAACCGGTCCCGCTAAGGGCCCACGTCCAACTTCATCTACACCAGCAATCAATTCAATCCCATTATAGCGAAGTTCATTTTCATAAATAGACATTGTAATAAATTTTTGAAACTCATCGTATTCTTTTTGAATCTTGTTATCATACTGTCTAATTAACCGCTGAACCCCGCTCCGAGAATCCTCTCTTAATTTCTCTAAAAAGGAATCCTCCACAATATCTTGTTGTAAGAGATGTTTAATCTCATCAATTGTATATTTCTCCATCCGTTAGTCGCTCACCCTTCTACTCAATCAAAGGAACTCATCTGCCTTTAACCCACCACATTTACACCATTTATCTTTATAACCCTCATAAAATGATGTTAAAATTCACTTTCCTATTTTAACATCATTCCCAAAAGGATTCTAGCCTATTTTCCGGGTTTTTATCATGCGCCCCATCTAAACAACCCTAAATTTTACCACCTCATCCTTTTTTGGGCGCTCTTACTAAAAAAAAAAGTCTTCACTTACCTCTTTAACGGTAAGTGAAGACTTTAATCTAAGCTTCTTGTTTCATATCACCTGGACATTCAAATGAAAGACGCCCCAGCTTTAATCCTCTAATCTCTCGTAAAACAATTTCATACACCTTATCATAATCGACATAACCACCCGATTGTAAAAATCCACGTTTGCGACCAATTTCATCTAAAACGGCTATCTTATCATCAAGTGGACCGCTTAAATGATAGCGTTCGATTAAACGATCAGGATAATGTTGGATCAGATAATCAAGAGCATACAAGATAATATCATCTAAATGTAAAATTGTATCTTTGATAGCCCCTGTCACGGCAAGGTTATAACCCACTCGTTGATCCTCAAATTTCGGCCATAATACTCCTGGTGTATCAAGTAGTTCTAATTCCTTTTCTACTTTAATCCATTGTTGCGCCTTCGTAACCCCTGGTCGATCCCCTGTTTGCGCGGCTTTCCTTTTCGCCAAATTATTCGTTAGGGTTGATTTTCCTACGTTGGGAATTCCTAAAATCATCGCTCGAATCGGTCGAGGGCGAAGTCCCTTCGCCTTCTCCTTTTCAAACTTCTCTTTTAAAATGACCTTTGAGGCTTCTACGATTTGTTTAATCGCATTTTGGTGAAGCGCATCAACCGTTATCACGGCTTGATTTTGTTGCTTAAAGTAATTCATCCATTGTTGCGTTACAGCAGGATCTGCAATATCTGCTTTATTTAAAATAATTAATTTCGGTTTATGCTTAATAATTTCATTCATCATCGGATTACTTGAAGAATATGGAATTCGTGCATCTAACAATTCATACACGATATCAACTAATTTCAACTTTTCTTGAATTTGACGGCGCGCTTTCGCCATATGTCCCGGAAACCATTGTACTGTCATCTTGTCACTCCCTAGGTTGTTTTTCTATTAGATTATCCTGATTTGAACATTTCATTCCTACCTCTATTATTTATCATTCTTATCTTCTGTTCCCCGCATCCCAAGAACGTATCCTAAAATTTGATCCTCATGTATTAATCCAATTTGTCGGCTATCCACACTTCGTGGTCGGTTATCGCCTAAAACAAGATAATATCCCGATGGAATCGCCTTACATGGCTCAAATTGACACACATCCGCTAGTGTAAAGTCCCATGTAAAGGCACGATCTCCTTCTTTTTTTTGCCCATTTACATCTAAATAGGGCTCTGCCACGACCGAACCATCCACATATAATTGATCATCGACCATTTCAACAGTTTGCCCTGGAAGGCCGATTATCCGTTTTACATAATACTGTCCTTCACTGACCTCAAAAACAACAACATCAAATGCCTTTGGCTCATACCCAAGTTTCCATAAAATTGCTGAATCACCGTCGTGTAAAGTTGGTAACATCGATGCCCCATCTACTTTCACCGGTGTAAAAATAAAACGTTGGATCAAGGTTACCATTAATAAAGCAATTAAAACTGTCTTTCCCCAATTAAAAACGGCTTTTAATAACCTAAGTCCCATATTTAATTCACCCACTTTATCATTCTTCCCTGTTTGTGTTAAAACACACTGCTGTTACTCAATGCGACCAAAACTTGATAGAGGCCACTGAATCCAAGTCGCCTTTCCTAATATTTGATCCTTATGAATTAATCCAATATCACGACTATCACGACTATGCGGACGATTATCTCCAAGAACCAAATAATAATCTTCCGGAATGACCGAGCATGGATCAAATTGACAAATGTCTTCTAACGTAAAATCGCTAGTAAAATTCCCACTATAGGAAACAATACTTTTACCACTTTGAAGATAAGGTTCTGAAACAGCCTGATTATCTATATAGAGTTGATCGTCTTGATAAGAAACAGTTTGTCCCGGTAATCCAATCACACGTTTAACATAATAAACATCTGGTGAGTACTCAAAAACGATGACATCAAACGGTTTAGGCTGATAACCAAACTTCCATAAAATAACGGAATCCTCATCATGTAAGGTCGGATACATAGAAGGCCCATCTACCTTTACGGGTGTAAAGACATATTTATGAACCAGTGTTACTAAAATGAAAATAATAACAAATGTTTTTACCCAATCAAAAACTTCTCGAAGTACTTTCTTCATGCCCTTCACTCCACCATCATATTTTACCTAGGTTTACCACCTTTTAGTATTAACAAGCCTTAACTCCTTTATACATATTACTGTTAATTTTACCATAAAAATGAATTAATAACAAAAAAAGATGCCCCCAAACCGAAGTTTTTTCTGGGCATCTTAGTTGCAATTGAGGTAAGTGTGTTAAAAAACTAAAATTATCGACGCTCTTTGATACGAGCCGCTTTCGCTGATAAGTTACGGATGTAGTTAAGTTTTGCACGACGAACTTTACCACGACGAGTAACTTCGATTTTTTCAATAATAGGTGTGTGTAATGGGAATGTACGTTCTACACCACATCCGAAAGAGATTTTACGAACTGTGAATGTCCCGCTAATTCCTTTACCGTTTTGACGTTTTAATACTAAACCTTCGAATACCTGAACGCGCTCACGGTTACCCTCTTTGATACGAACGTGTACACGTACGTTATCTCCTGCGCGGAATTCTGGTAAATCTGTTTTTAAATATGACTGTGTTAATTCATTGATTAATTGTTGACTCATTAATCTCACGCTCCTTCATTACGCAAGCTCATTCAATTAGAATTTCTAATTCAGCGGAACCTGGGGTAGTGCTCTTTGGCACGTTTGAAATCATATCATATTATTTTGATAAATTCAATTATTTTTTAGGAATATTCGCAAAATTCCTCTTTTTTTGATTTTTCATCATTAAGTGGCCGGTTTACTTCATTCATCTAAACTTCTTCTTGAGATACACCTGTTTTAAAAAGCTATCCCTAACGAAGAGTCGTTAATCATTTACCTCTACACGATTGAATTGATGAATCAGTTGTTGTTCACGTGCCGTCAATTCTCGCTGACTCAAGAGGTCTGGTCGACGCTTATAGGTGCGATAAAGCGACTGCTCTTGTCGCCACTCTTCAATCAGCTTATGATTTCCCGAGATCAACACATCAGGGACTTTCATTCCCCGAAAATCAACAGGACGGGTATATTGTGGAAACTCAAGTAACCCTGTTGAAAAGGAATCATTCTCGTGCGATTCCTGCTTTCCTAAAACGTCGGGAAGTAATCGAACGATAGCATCTGTCATGACCATCGCTGCCAGCTCGCCTCCTGTTAAAACATAATCACCTAATGAGAGTTCATCTGTCACTAAGTATTCTCGAATCCGCTCATCAAAGCCCTCATAATGACCACAAATGAAAATAAGATGTTCTTCTTTGGCAAGTTCTTCTGCTTTTGCTTGCGTAAATCGTTCACCTTGCGGACACATCAAAATAATCCGTGGTTTATCTTGTTTTGTTCGACGAACCGATTCAACTGCATCAAAAATAGGTTGCGCAGTCAAGAGCATCCCAGCGCCTCCACCATACGGATAATCATCAACTTTCTTATGCTTGTTTTGGGAAAATTCTCGGAAATTCACCGTATTTAATTCAACCGCCCCACAAGCCTGCGCTCTTTTTAAAATGGAATCATTAAAAACTCCGGTAAACATTTCTGGAAATAACGTTAAAACATCTATTTTCATTACAATAACCCTTCTAACACTTCAATAATTACTTTTTTAGATTCTGTATCTACTGACTTCACAACATCCTCAATATACGGAATGAGGGCATCTTTTTTTCCTGGACGCTTCACCACCCACACATCATTCGCACCTGTTTCTAAAATTTCACTAATCTCACCAATTACTTCACCTTCTGTTGTTACAACTTGACACCCGATAATTTCAAAGTAGTAAAATTCATTTTCATCTAATTCATCTAACTCATCGGTAGCGACTAATAAAAGACATCCTTTATATTTCTCTACATCATTAATCGAATTTAAATGTTTAAACTTCAATAAATCTGCACCTTTATGCACGCGGTGAGTAGCGACTGTTACCTCTATATAATCACCATTAAAATCAATGATTAATTGACTCCCTTTCTTAAAGCGATCCTCTTTAAAATCACTATTTGAAATAACTTTGACTTCCCCTTGAAGGGCATGCGTATTAACAATTTTTCCAACTTGTAAAAAATCCATAGCCTAAACCTCCTATAACAAAAAGGGCCAATTAAAAAAAGGCCCCTTGTTTTAAACCTTTATACTTCTATTATAACATATCGTCGATAAACTCATACAAAAACCTCCATAAACATTCAGAGGAATCTCTCAAATCAAAGAATAAGATGTTGAGATAAAGGACTTCGGCTTAAATTTTTTTTGAAAAATCTCGGCCCATTTTGCCATATTTTATTTCTTATTTGGATATGTTATAATAAGCATAATTATCAAATGCTATAGGAGGGATAAAATGAATTTACGTCTAACGAAATCAACCGTATTAATCTTTACGTATATTTTTGCGATGTTTTTATTACCCTACCTGTCTTGTCAAATGCTCGCTACGTTTTGTACGAGTGAAGTTGACATTCAGGTTTATGCTAATTTAATTTCGTATCTTGTACTCGTTATTGTCTCACTTTTATTTTTTGGTTCTGAAATTGCTAAGCAATTTAAACAAATTACCTCAGCTAAACATTTTATTAAACATATTTTAATCGGATGGCTTCTACTCTTAGCTGCATCATACGTGGCAGGTTTTATCATTCTCTTCTTTACCCAATCGTCGGAGTCTTCCGTTAACCAACAAGTCCTTACAGACTTAATGGCCTTTCATCCGATTTTAATGGGGGGAATGACGATTTTATGTGCCCCGCTTGTTGAAGAAGTGGTGTTCCGATTAACGATTATGAGAGGATTACTTAAACACCCATGGGTCGCTATTTTATTAAGTAGTTTTCTGTTTGGCCTCATTCACGTCATTAGCTCATTATTAATTGGAAATTTTGCAGACTGTATTTATATTATTCAATACATGGCAATGGGAGGAGCGCTTGGGTACGTTTATTATCGTCACCAAAACATCTGGTATTCAATTGGTGTCCACGCAATTCAAAATACGTTCTCTACCGTCATAGTCATTCTTCTTTCATTATTAACAGCATAAAATGACCGAGTAAAAAAGGCAACTTCTCAAAGAAGTTGCCTTTTTCATTTGATGGTTAAAGAATTAAAAGTCCTAATTGATAAATGACGAAACTAACTAGATAGGCCACGACTACTCCAAAGATGACCATCAATGTCGTTACCTTTAACGATTTTGTCTCCTGATACATCACTCCGACTGTCGATAAACACGGGATGTAAAGTAGAGAAAAGACCAAAAAACTAAAGGCCTGAAGCGGAGTGAACAAAGCTAAAATCCCCGTCTCTGCCCCACAAATAATGAGAATGGAAGACGCCACGAGTTCTTTAGCTAAAAAACCGACGACTAGACTACTCGCCGCTTGCCAAGTCCCAAACCCGAGAGGTAGAAACACGGGAGCTAACACCCCCCCTAAAAGAGCTAGATAACTTTGATCATCTGGCACGTGTAATCCTGAGGGTCCTAAATCCTTAAGTAACCACAGCACGACAGAACCTAACACAATGAATTTACCTGCCGTATGGATAAAATCACTTCCTCGGCTAAACGTCTGATTCATTAAATTTTTAAATTGGGGAACTCGGTAAGGAGGAACCTCCAAAATAAATTGACTTTGTGTTTTCTTAAATATCGAGACTGATAATAATTTGGCACTTAATAAAGCCACGATAATCCCTAATAAATAAAGTCCCATAATAATCAGCGACTGTGATTTTTTAAAAAATATTCCGACAAATAAGACGTATACGGGTAGCCGTGCCGAGCAAGACATAAATGGAATAATCATCATCGTTTTAATTCGCTCAAACTTATCAGGGATTGTTCGTGTTGCCATAATAGCTGGTACATTACACCCAAATCCAGTGATAAGTGGAACAACTGCTTTCCCATTTAAGCCGAATCCTGAAAAAATATAATCCATCACAATGGCGACACGTGCCATATACCCCGTGGCTTCCATCAACGACAAACAGAAAAATAAAATTAAAATTTGCGGAAGGAAGACGATAACGCCACCAACCCCTGCCACGACTCCCTCTATTAATGCGCCATAAATAAAGCCTTCTGGATGAAGTCCTAAAGATAAAAGGAACGAGGAAATCGCAGGGGTCACCCAGTTATCTATGACTGCTGTAAACCCGTCAGAAATTGGATTTCCCAACCAATCAAAGGTTAAACTATAAATCAAAAACATAAGCAGTAAAAAGATAAGGATTCCCAAAATGGGGTGGGTTAACAAACGATCGATGGGGGTTAATCGCGCTTGATGCTCTTCCTTAAATCCAGGGAGCGGTTTAACACAAGCTTGATAGACCTGATGAATCCACTCACGACGCTTATTAAAAATCGCCCCTTTTAAGGACAGCGCCTCTTTACCCTCAATAATCTGCTTCTCCGTTTCTAACACAATCATCCGAATTTTATCAACTTCACTTTTAGGTAAAATGGGATAAACACCTTCATTTCCCTCTAAAGCTTGAATCGCTATCCACCGATTATCCAAAGCCCTCTCATTTTGAGGAATTAAGCGAATTATTTGAGCAATTGCTTTCTCTATCGTGTTTCCATAGTCTAATTTAAATGGTTTTTCTATCGATAATTTTGCTAATCCATCAATCACTGATTCGATTCCCTCACCTTTGCGGGCAGATATTAAAACAAGCTCATTTGGAATATATTCCTTTAATCGTTGTGCATCAAACATCAACCCCTTTTTAGCTAGAGCATCCATCATATTAAGTGTCACCATCATCGGAACATTAGCTTCTAATAATTGAATACTTAGGTGAAGATTCCGCTTTAAATGCGTGGCATCGACAATATTAATAAATCCATTGTAAGACTCATGAAGAATCGCATAAGTAACGACCCCCTCATCTTCGCTACTTGGAGTCACGCTATACGTTCCGGGTAAATCGATGAGCTGATCGTTCCCACCTTTAATCGATCCCACCAATTTATCAACCGTCACTCCACTCCAGTTCCCAACATGGGCATTTGCTCCCGTTAATGCATTAAACAACGTTGTTTTTCCTACATTGGGATTTCCAATTAACATAAACCGCAAAATAGACACCTCCTCTTGAGCTATATCTTTTCAATTTTAATCTTTTGTGCCTCTTGTTTTCGAATACAAAGATCCACATCGTCAATTGAAATATAAAATAATTGTCCAAAATTTAAGATACTCAGAAGCCTAACCTCTGAACCCACTGAGATTCCTACATCATATAAACGACGACTAAAGCTTTCAGATAAATCAGTAAACTCTGTAATAATCGCGCATTCTCCCTTTTTCATTGTTGCTAATGTCACATCGTTCCCTCCTTTTACGCCGAAAAAGCACATTATCTATCAACATGTGGGACCATTCGATTTAAAAAACTTCAACCCTTTCTCACCTTGTCACCATCTGTCAATTAAAACAGGACATACTTCTAACTCATCGATAATACATTCATTATAGGTGATCAAAGATGAAAAATATCATGAAATCTGTTATTCTTCTTGCATTTCTTGCAATCTTATTAATTCAACCAGCGCCAATTATTGCTGCAACTAAAACTGGTTTTTTAACGTGGGCAGATAAGGTCATTCCTTCTCTTTTCCCATTCTTTGTATTAACACGCTTAATGGTTTACTATCAAGTTCCACAATTAATTGGAAAGTTATTAACCCCACTTTTTAAGTATTTTCTTCACTTATCTCCCATTACATTCTTTGTCATGTTAATGAGTATGATTAGTGGAAACCCATCAGGGTCTAAAATGGCGCGTGATTATTATGATCAACACTTAATCAATGACCGAGAAATGGAGGGACTGATGTATTTTTGTAACTTTTCAAGCCCCTTGTTCATTTTAGGAACAGTCGGTGTCGTCTTATATCAATCAACAAGCATCGGTTATCTTCTTCTCATCGCCCATCTTGTGGGATCATTAAGCGTCTTTATCCTTTGTTATCCACTCCTTCGGAACAAGCAGGCCATCAGTCAAGTGAAAATCCAATTACCGAATCGGTCATTCTCAACCATCTTAATTGACTGCATTGAAGGAAGCTTACAAACTTTAATTCGAATTGGTGGAATTATCGTTTTCTTCTATATTATATCAGAAGCTTTCAATATCATCCACTTGACACAGCTCATAGGAACACTCATCGCTCCACTTCTTACCCCATTAAATCTCTCATCAGCCGAACCATTAGTCGCCGGAATTTTAGAGTTTACGCAAGGGGTCACAAAAGTTTCCCAATCGTCAGCCCCCCTTCAATTTAAGCTCGTTCTAACAGCTTTCATTGTCGGGTTTACTGGTCTTTCGGTTCATACGCAAAGCTTTATGTTTGCCAAAAATCTTAATATTTCTTATTTTAAATACTTTCTCATGCGAATCCTTCATGGTTTCACAAGCGCATTAATTATCTTCTTTCTTTTCAATCACTTTTTACGTGAAAACATCAATGTTTTTGCTCCAACCTATTCCTCTTCGCTGATGACGCCGCATGCTATTATTCCAGTCACACTCCTTCTGTTGACTACTTTAATTATTTTAAAAATCGGTCATTTCTTGAAACGGACCATCTATTCTATCACTCAATAATAAAAAGCAATCCCGTTGGATTGCTTTTTATTATTGATGATTTCCGTTCAAATGCTGATATTTCTTTTCTAATTCGACTTGTACAAACGGAGGAACAAAACTTGAAACATCTCCTCCAAATCGCGCCACCTCTTTTGTCGTCGACGAAGATAAAAACATATTCTCAGTTTTGGTCATTAAAAAGACGGTTTCAATATCTGGAGCTAACCGTTTATTCGTCGTCGCTATTTGAAATTCATATTCAAAGTCGGTGACAGCTCTTAGTCCACGTAGAATCGTTTTCGCCCCCACTTGTCTTGCAAAATCAACAAGTAATTGATTCGAGCACACCCTTACCTCTACTCGAGGTAAATGAGCTGTCGCCTGTTTTAGCAAAGAGACACGCTCCTCAAGCGTAAATAGCGTTTTTTTGTTAATATTTTCAGCGACTGTCACGTATAAACAATCAAATAACTCATAACCTCTTTCAATCACATCTAAATGACCATTCGTCACTGGATCAAACGTTCCAGAATAAATCCCTACCTTATACACCGTTTAACTTCCCCACTTTCTCATCAACCCTCACGACGCTCATCAGGAAGATGATAAATCGTAATGGCTGTAATCCCATAAACCTCTCGTTTACAACTTACAATCTCACCTACTGTTGTATGAAGTTCATCTTCTTTTAAACACTCCGCCATAATGATTCCACCTGGGTTCAACAAATTGTTTTTGGAAATAAACTCGATGATTTCATTAATTCGTTGCCCCTTGTATGGAGGATCAAGAAAAATGAGATCAAATTTTAATCCCCGTTTCACGATCGCTTTTAGTGCTTTAAACGCATCATTTCGATAGACTTCTACTTTATCTTCCATTTTTAACTCTTTTATATTTTGTTTAATCGTCTGAATAGCCACATTATCGCGATCAACAAAAATAACTCGCTCAATTCCACGGCTCAATGACTCAATCCCTAAATTTCCACTTCCCCCAAAAAGATCTAAAGCAAGTCCACCGTCAAAATAAGGTCCGATAATATTAAAGACGTTTTCTTTTACCTTATCTGTTGTCGGACGTGTATTGGTTCCTTTAACCGCCTTGATGCTACGCCCCTTTAATGTACCTGCAACCACGCGCATGTTATCACTTCCTAATCCTTTTGTTAATTTAATTGTATAAAATTTCTCGCTAATGTCAATATTATAATTGTAGCCAGTCGGCTACTGTAAAATAATCCCCCTATTCTTCTATCATACTTCTCCTCTCCCTTTCACATATGGTCAAAGTATGAATAATAAGCCGCCATCCCCCCTAGGCGGCTTATTTTTATGTGATTAACAAACGAAAAAAAGATTGCCACTTGGCAATCTTTTTTTTAGAAATGGAAACCTCCGCGTCCTTTTCCTTTTCCTTTTTTCCCTGAACCAGACCCCATCATTCCCGAAAGTCCTGCTAATGGGTTTGATCCACCACGCTGCATTGCAGCCGCCATGCGCTCCATTTGGCGTGGATCCATATTAGAGAATTTTTTCATCATTTTACGCATATCAGTAAACTGTTTAATTAAACGATTGACTTCTGCAAGGTCGCATCCACATCCTTTAGCGATACGATTTTTTCGGCTCGCATTAATTAAATCTGGATTTTTACGCTCCTTCTCCGTCATCGAATAAATAATTGCTTCAACGCGCGCCATCTGTTTAGGGTCAATATTAATATCTTTTAATTGGTTCCCTACACCCGGGATCATTTTTAAAATATCTTCAAACGCTCCTAAACGTTTCATTTGTTTCATTTGTTTTAAGAAATCATTAAAATCATACGTCGCATTCATCATCTTATCTGCGAGTTTCATGCTTTCTTCTTCATCAAAATTCTCTTGAGCACGTTCAATTAACGTCATGACATCTCCCATCCCTAAAATACGAGAAGCCATACGCTCTGGGTGGAATACTTCTAATGTATCAAGTTTTTCTCCCATTCCGATAAACTTAATCGGAACATTTGTCATTTTACGAATCGATAACGCAGCTCCACCTCGTGTATCCCCGTCTAATTTCGTTAAAATGACCCCTGTTAAATCCAATTGTTCATGGAACGATTCAGCAACGTTAACCGCATCTTGCCCTGTCATGGCATCGACAACTAATAAAATTTCTTGAGGTTTAACACGTGCCTTAATTTCTTTTAACTCATCCATCAACGCTTCATCAATATGTAAACGTCCCGCCGTATCGATAATAACCAAATCGTGCCCTTGCTCTTTCGCATAAACTAATGCCTCATTCGCGATATCGACTGGATTCATGGATGTCCCTTTTTCAAATACTGGAATATTTAACTGTTTCCCAATCGTTTTCAACTGTTCCACGGCCGCTGGACGGTATACGTCACAAGCTACTAATAAAGGATTTTTCTTTGCTTTCTTACGCAAATAAGTCGATAATTTCCCTGTATGAGTGGTTTTCCCTGCCCCTTGCAAACCAACCATCATAAAAACCGCCGGTTTAGAAGAACCAAAGTTTAAACCTTCCGCTTCCTCACCCATTAATTTTGTTAATTCTTCATTAACGATTTTGATAACTTGTTGCCCCGGAGTTAAACTTTTTAAAACTGTTTCTCCGATTGCTTTTTCCTTTACCTCTTTAATAAATTCACGTACGACTTTAATGTTTACGTCCGCTTCAAGTAATGCTAAACGAACTTCTCGCATCATGATATCGACATCTTTTTCTGTTAATTTACCTTTACGTGTTATAGTTTTTAACGCTGATTGCAAGCGTTCTGATAATGTTTCAAATGCCATCTATTAAACCTCCTATATCAAGTTGAATGAATCACTCAAACTGTCATGAACTGCCTATTTTATCTCGTCCGAAACATTGGCTTTCTTACCTCTTCTGCTCATCTACTAAAACGGAATTTTTACATTCAAGACCTCTCTGTTCTTCATTAATCAAGCGACTGTAACTCTTCCATCCATTTTTTGAGATGGTCATCTGTTAAATAACCACTCATTTGCGCCATGATTTTCTCTCGTGCTTCCCGCTTCTCTAGTAAGCGTAATTTTTCTTCATAACCATCAAGTAGCTTTTCAGTACGCTTAATGTTATCAAACACGGCCGTACGGCTAACTTCAAATTGTTCAGCAATTTCACTCAATGATAAATCCTCTTGATAATATAATTCAAAATAAAGTTTTTGTTTTGCTGTTAATAACATATGATAAGTATCATATAACTCGTTCATTCGATTGACTTTTTCTAACAACTGCTTACCCCCTATCTCTTTTAAACGAATAAGCATCTCTCACTTATCGTCATAAATCAAGCAGCTTTCGGCTTTTTTTTGTTAGTCTTCTTTCTTATCGAATAAATCAGCAAATAAACCATAAATATACTGTTCAATATCGAATTGGACTAAATCTTCCGGCTTTTCACCAAGCCCAACATACTTAATTGGGATTCCAATTTCATTACGAATGGCTAATACAATTCCACCTTTCGCCGTCCCATCTAATTTAGTTAATACAATTCCTGAAACATCTGTTGCCTCTAAAAAGGCTTTAGCTTGACTCATCCCATTTTGTCCTGTCGTTGCATCAATCACTAATAACGTCTCGTGTGGAGCTCCTGGAACTTCTCGTTCAATCACTCGTTTAATTTTTTCAAGCTCTTTCATTAAGTTAACCTTGTTTTGTAAACGTCCCGCCGTGTCGCATAACAAGACATCGACTTGACGCGATTTAGCTTCCTTAATCGCATCGAACATAACAGCCGATGGGTCTGATCCCTCTTTTAATGAAACGACATCGACTCCTAAGCGATCTCCCCAAACTTGTAACTGTTCAATCGCTCCTGCACGGAATGTATCGCCAGCAGCCATTAAAACAGATTTACCGCTTCCTTTTAATTCGTTGGCAATTTTTGCAATTGACGTTGTTTTCCCAACTCCATTGACTCCAACAAATAAGATAACAGTTAGTCCTTCTTTGTTCATTTTTAAGTTAGCGGAAACAATTTCACCCTTGACATAAATTTCGAATAACTTATCAACCATGACACGTTCTAAGTCCTCAGGATTAGTCACTCCATATTCACGAACTCGCTCCTTTAACTGATCGATGAAATCAACAACCGTATCCACACCAACATCCGCTAAAATAAAAATATCCTCTAATTCTTCGAATAACTCATCATTTACGTCCGAATAGTTTGAAAAGACAGCTTGTAACTGTTTCAATAAACTCCCACGTGTTTTTTTCATTCCTTCTTTATAATGTTGTTGTGCACGTAGTTCCGTTTCAGATACTTCTTTATTTCCTAAAACGATCGATTTTAAACGATCAAATATACCCATGAAATTCACCTCAATTATCATATTATCATTTACTTCTTATTGTTACTCTATCATATTTTTTATTATCTGACTATTACTTTTCATCATCCATATAATCAGAGACATTTTCCATACGAACAGAAACTAATTTAGTTACCCCGCGCTCTTGCATGGTGACTCCATATAAGACATCGGCCTTTTCCATCGTTCCTTTACGGTGTGTAATGACAATAAACTGGGTCTCCTTGCTAAAAGCCTTTAGATAATTGGCATAACGGGCCACATTCGCTTCATCAAGTGCCGCCTCTACCTCATCGAGAACACAAAATGGAACCGTACGAACGCGTAAGATGGCAAATAAAAGCGCAATTGAGGTCAAGGCCTTTTGACCACCCGATAATAAGTTAGATGTTTTTAATTTCGTTCCTGGTGGCTGGGCCACAATTTCTACCCCTGTATTTAAAAGATCGTATGGATCGGTTAAGACTAAGTCGGCCGTTCCTCCACCAAACAGTTTTTTAAAAATTTCAATGTAATGTTCTCGAACCGCGTCAAACGTTTCTTTAAACTTAAGCGTCATTTCTTGATCCATTTCACTAATCGTTTCTTCTAACGTCGCTTTCGCCTCAATTAAATCATCGCGCTGGGTCGTTAAAAATTCATATCGTTCTCTGACACGCTCATATTCTTGAATGGCTCCGAGGTTGATTTCACCGAGTGATGCCATTTGATTTTTAATGGTTCGAATGCGATTTTTTATTTCATCGATTGACCCCTTTAATGGATAATTTTCATTCGCGTGATCAAATGTCATTTGATATTCATCTTCTAGCTTATGAATCAAAATATCCATCTCTACATCAATTTTTCCGATTGCAACGTCTAATTGTTTTAATGATTCAGACATTTGTTGTTGGACTTTATGACTTTCTCGAACTTCTCGTTCAAGGACCTCTAGCTCCTGACTAACTTGAGTTAACTCCATTCTTTCCGACTGAATTTGGCTTAAAATCTCTTCGCGCTTTTCTTGATTTTTAACGAGATCTTCTTCGAGTTGAATCACTTCATCGTCATTTCCGCTCAATGTTTGTTCGCTCTCTTCAATCTTATCGAGTAATTCCTGTAATTGAAGTTCGACCTGATGTCCTTCCTCTTTTAAACGCTCGAAAGTCGCTGTTTCATTATGCCAGGCGGTTTCAAGTTTAGCTACCTCAACTTTTAATTCGGTCATCTGGTGCAACAACTGTGATTTAAGTTCCTCTTGTTGCTCGAGTTGTTGTTCTAAAGCCTCTAACTTTGCTTTCTTAGCTTCAATCTGATTCTCTAACACAAGGCGTTGCTCAGCGAGTTGATGATTCTTTTGAACGGACTGCGCTAATTCATGTTTGTATTCCGTCCGTTCATCTTCAATCATTTTTTCACGTTCGAGTTGCGACTTTTCCCGATATTCAAAAGCCAACTTTTGCTGATTGACTTCTGCCATCTTATCCTTTAAACGCTCACCTTCAACTTGAACTTTTTGTAAATCTCTTTCTGTTTCTTTTACCGTATGCTTCCATTGTTCTTGAAGTTGACGAGATTTTTCCACCGCTTCTTCAAGCGATGCGATTTGTTGTCTGCAATCTTCAATTTCATTTTTTTGACGAAGTAATGACGACCCTTGACGCTTAACAGCCCCTCCGGTCATCGCTCCTCCCGCGTTAATCACGTCACCCTCTAGCGTCACAATTCGATAACGATAATTTAATTGCTTCGCTAAATTTTTCGCCACATTTAAATCTTTCGTAACAATAATGCTCCCTAAAATATTTTCAATAATTTGACGATAACGCAGATCATAACTCACTAATTCCGATGCAACTCCGACTACCTCTTGATTCGCTTTAATTCGATTCATTACATCCATCGGTAACAAACGAGATTTAATAACGTTTAAGGGTAAAAATGTCGCCCGTCCGGCATGATTTCGTTTTAAAAAGTCAATCGCACGTTTAGCATCATCATCCGTTGTCGTCACGATTTGTTGCATCACAGGGCCTAGGACAACATCCATCGCTAACTCTAAGTTTTTAGGAATGGATACTAATTCAGCAACCGCCCCTTCAATTCCTTTGATTTGATTTTGCTCACGCGCCTTTAAGACTTTTTTAACCCCTTCATTAAACCCGGAAAAATCTTTTTGCGCATCTTCTAACCACTGTAAACGATTGACTAATTTATCTAATTGATGGGTTAATTGGCGGTAACGATTCGTCTCCATCTCCGACTGTTTAAGCTGTTGTTGATGTTCCTTATGTAATGACTGGTATTGATCTCGCTTCTCTTTTAACGTCGTTTCAAAATCACCGTATTTTTTTTGAAAGTTTGATTGTTCTTCTTGCAACGTTTCACGCTCTAATTTTATTTTTTCTTCATCTTCATCTAGACGTGAAATAATATTCTCACTACGTTCAATTTGTTGATTAATCGTTAGATACTGATTTTTAACACTTGAAAGTTGATTCACATCTTTAAAATAAGATTCCCTTGTTGATTCGAGTTGACTCTTTAAATTCTCCTCTAAATGCTGATATTCATCCGACACTTTCATTAACTGCGACTGTCTATCTTCAAGAGATGCCTTTGTCTTTAATTGCTGGGCCTTAGCATCAGAAATTTCAACCCTAGATTTTTCAAGCCGCTCCTTTAACTGCGATTGTTGCGTTGCGAGTTCTTCTTTATTAAAAGACGCATTTTTATGGCGTTCCCTTAAGACGTCACGTTGACCCTGAAGGCGTTGAATGCACTCCGATGTATCCACTAAGTCAGTCTGAAGTTGTTCTAAAGATTCTTCTTTTCCTTGCTTTTGTTGTTTCAGTTCATCACGTCGCCGTTCATCGGTTAAAATTTTCGTTTGAATACTCACCTGTTCAAACTCTACATTTTTACGTTCCTTTTTAGAACGGGCTAATTGATCATTTAACGTCTTAATATCATAAGCAAGAACACTAATTTCGGAGTCGCTACATTCTTGTTTTAATAATAAATATTTTTGTGCTTGATCGGCCTGTTTTCGCAACGGTTCAACTTGATCTTCAATTTCAAAAATAATATCTTGGACACGATTTAAGTTATCGCTAGTAGATTCTAATTTTCGCGTCGCTTCTTTTTTTCGCATCTTATATTTTAAAACACCGGCTGCCTCTTCAATAATCGTCCGACGCTCTTCTACACGAGCCTCGACAATCGCCTTAACCTTATCTTGGGAAATGATAGACAAAGAATCATGCCCAATCCCCGTATCCATAATTAAATCGATGACGTCCTTTAATCGAACTTTTTGCTTATTAATTAAATATTCACCATCGCCTGTCCGATAAACGCGGCGAGTAATACTCACCTCTTCATAATCAATCGGTAAGCTACGACAACTATTATCTAATACAAGCGTCACTTCGGCAAAATTCAACGGTTTTCTTGATGAGGTTCCGGCAAAAATAATATCCTCCATCTTGGCCCCACGTAAACTCTTGGCCGATTGTTCTCCAAGAACCCAACGGATTGCATCAGAAATATTACTTTTTCCCGATCCATTAGGGCCAACGACAGCCGTCACGCCTTTTTCAAATTCGACGACCGTTTTATCTGCAAAAGACTTAAAACCAATTGTTTCTATTCTTTTTAAATACATACGTTTCTTCCTTTATCTACATTGTTAACTTTATTATTATACCGAATGTTTGTCGTAAAATAAAGGGACAACACATGCGTTAATGACTCCGTCTCTCAACAGCCCTGACTTGGGTTTCATCCCTAGCGATTTAAAGCTTTATAAAACTTTCCATGCAACGACCAAACATCTTCGGCAAAATTACTCAAAAACGTCATCGTCCGACATTTTTGACAATCATAGGAACTAATAAAACTAACGCCTGGATGACTTCCTTGGACAAAAGGAAGATACTGATTATCTTCTAACGCCTTTAGCCAAACACCGTATCCATACCATTCTCCCTCAACTTGAGGAGATAGCATTTCCCCGACCATCGATAATGAAAGGAGTCGCCCCTTTAATAACGAGGTCCAAAAACGGTCCATATCTTTCGCCGTCGTATAGGCGCCACCTGATCCATTTCCTTTGACATCTAGACTATAAATATTACTGTAATACGTTTGAGACTCCTCTTCTAAGCAATATCCCGTCGCACAATTTAAGGGTAACCGATCTAATTCATAATATCCCGTATCTTCCATTTTACATGGAATAAAAATCATCTTTTCCAAATATCGCTCAAACGGTTGTTTTGTAATTGCTTCAATGATTAATCCTAAAACGGTGTATCCGGCATGATTATAATGAAATTTTTGCCCTTTCGGAAAAACCATGCGTTTATGTAAAAATAGCGGAAGTAAATCTTCTGAATTTCGAATTCGATAATTCGGATAGTTTTCCCACATCTTTGCATAATCTTTTCCAAATGATTCATCAAAATAATCTGGCAACCCTGACGTATGTGTTAATAATTGACGAATCGTAATGGTTCGATCAATTTGATGCCAATCCATCGGCAAAACTTCTCCAATCGTACTATTAAAAGAAAGAAACTTCCCTTCGATTAACTGTAAAATAGCAACGGCAATAAAAATTTTACTTCCCGATGCCATCGAAAACTTTGTATCTAAACGATTCAACCGTTGATTGGCTAAATCTGCTTCCCCGTAGGCCTGCTTAAAAATCCATTTTCCGTGTTCCTCAATAGAAATAACTCCTTTAAAATCTTCCTGAACCAAATCTCTCATCAATCAACCACTCCCCCTTAAATTTGTTACTCCTTCTTTAAAATGTATTAAAAAACAGACTACTTCATGAATAAGCAATCTGCCTTTTAATACATTTTAGGTTCTATTTCACCTGTGGTTAAGATGAACAGAGAAAAAAATAACAGATTATTTAAGATTCTCCCATTCATCTAATGAGGAAGTTAACGTATGCCGTTCCTCCTCCATCTTGGCATCAGCACGTGAAGCTACCACTAAGCAACTGTATAAGGTAATCCCGATAACACCTACGGCACATCCTACAACAAATCCGCTCCAAAACATTTTTTCACCTACTTTCCGTTCAAATACCTCCTCTTCTCATCGCTAAATACCGTTTCCTTCATGTTAATATATGACGATACGTATCAATTGGTATCATGCACACAAGGTTGTCAGTGAAGACACTTGCGTTCCATCCGACAGTTCATTCAACAATTGATAAAATTCATAACCATTCATTGTTTCTACACCATTACGACCGGCAAATAATAAAGCTTCCTCTTCAAAATCACTTGTACTAATCACAAGTGCTAAATCCGCTTGAACCTCATAGTCTTTTACACTCCCATAAAACTCACGCATTTCGCTTAATGTCACAAGTTCTCCAAGGGCAAATTCTAACCCCTCAGAATCGGTATACAAATTTTCAGTCATCGGCACTTTTTTGAAAATTTTAACAATGATTTTTTTTCCTTGTTGCCACAAAATTAAATCGTACCCGCTTCTTTCCTGTTGGTGACTGATTTCAACGTCATCATAACCTTGAAGTTCAAAACATCGTTTAAGCAATTCGCTAAACATTTCATCTGTTAATTTCGATAATTGCCCAAACATTAGCAATTGATGGAGTTGAATTCGACGTCGATCGTTTTCTTTTGCATACTTTTCAACCGCTAACTTCCGTTGATTTTGCTTATACTTAATGAGGAGCAAACTGATAATGGTTCCCATTAAAATAACTAGATACCATTCAAAAACTTGCCAAGATTTAATCCAATCCGTAAACCCATAAAAGAAATTAAAAAAAACAAATGCTAAAATTAAATAGGATATATATACAATTCTTTTTTCCATCTTATTCATCACCCCCTGTATTATGGACGCCTCAAAAAATTATAAACAGGCTAATAAAAAAAACGTCTCAATTTAAGACGTTTTTCTGACTTCTTTTCCAAAAGGCATTAAGGAAAGCATCGCCAATTTTAAAGCTTGAAAGGCAAATGGAATCCCGACAATTGTCACCATTAAAAGGATCGCACTTAATAAATTGGCAATCGCTAACTCTAACCCTCCAAAAACGATCCACAAAACATTTAAAATAAACGTTCCCCCTGAAGAATTCACGGTCATAACCTCTTTGCCAAAAGGGGCTAACTGTAACGAAGCAAGTTTAAAACACTGACGACCGATTGGAATTCCAATGAGGGTTATACTCCAAAGGATGCCAAAAAAGCACCAAATCAGGGCGTTCAAAAATCCTCCACAAATAAACCAAATTAAATTTCCAAGACACGACATTCTCCCACCTCCATTCTTCACTTTATGCGAG
>DKYS01000028.1:50061-51818 GCA_002493395.1 Turicibacter sp. UBA7094
GGGAATCTTCGTTGAACGCTTAACAATCGATTTACTATAGGTAAATGTATCGAAACTTGCTTTCCCATGATATCTGCCCATTCCAGAAGTAGAAACACCACCAAAAGGGAGATGATTTGAAGCAACGTGTGTCACTACATCATTAATACACCCTCCCCCAAATGAATACCGTTGAATTAAGGATTGTGCAAAAGATGCACGTTGTGAAAACACATAAAAGGCAAGCGGATGAGGATGCTTTTCAAGACAAGCATCAATCTCCGCTAGTTCCCTATATCTTAGGATTGGCAATAATGGACCAAAGATTTCGTCCTCCATTAATGAATCTTCAAGCGTCACCTGACTAAAAAGAGTCGGGGAAATGTAGCACTGCTTTATGTCAACAACGCCTCCCTTCACGACTTTGAAACGATTCTCCTCAATTAACGAGGCCAATCGCATCGTATGAGCACGGTTAACGATTCGTCCATAATCTTTGCTAAGTAGCGGATTTTCACCATAAAATTGAGTGATAGCCGCTTTTAACTCCTCTAAAAACGCCTCATAAATCCTATCATGAACCAACAGGTAATCCGGAGCAACGCATGTCTGCCCGTTATTCATAAATTTTCCCCAAGCAATTCGTTTCGCCGCTAATTTTAAACACACACTTTCATCGACGATAACCGGTGATTTCCCTCCAAGTTCAAGCGTCACAGGAATCAGTTGTTCGCTTGCTTTTTTCATCACGAATTTTCCGACACGAGCACTTCCTGTAAAAAAGATATAGTCCACTGGAAGTGACAACAAGTGTTGATTAACGTTAATATCGCCCGTCACAATCGAAATATAATTAGAATCAAAGGTCGATTCAATCAATGAAACGAGTACCTTTTCAACAGAAGGGGTTAACTCTGACGGTTTCAAAATGGCCCCATTCCCTCCAGCAATCGCTCCTACTAATGGTTCAAGTAGTAATTGAACCGGATAATTAAAAGGCGACATAATAAGGACCACCCCATATGACGACGGATAGATATAAGAACTTCCAATAAGTTGGGCGTTATCACTCCTAACTTTTTTAGGACGCATCCATTTCTTTAAGTGTTTCAACGTATACTCAATCGATGAATACAGAAAACCAATTTCTGAAGTATACGATTCAAAGGCCGGTTTACCCAAATCTTTTTGTAATGCCTCCATAAGCGCATCCTCATATTTTTTAATCGCCTTTTTTAAATCTTTTAACGCCTTTTTCCGATCATCAAAAGATAAAGGTCCTCGCTCAAATAAATACTTTTTTTGTTGTGTTAATTGCTCGCTAATCATCATGTAATCACCCTCATCAACAAAAAAACCTCTGACTAGCAGACGGTTTCTTTTTATTTTCTTTTTCGATGATTCTCCTTACGATTAATGTACAATCCTGCCATAATCGTAATAATTAAAGAAATAATAAAAACAATTAAAAACCCATATGGATTTTCTTGAAAGGGAACAGGAACATTCATTCCCCAAAAACTTGAAACAACTGTTGGAACCGCGATAATCACAGAAACAACCGTTAAAAATTTCATGACCATATTCAAGTTATTTGAAATGATTGTTTCAAAGACATTTAAGTTGCTACTTAAAATGTTTCCATAAATCTTTGACATATCAATGGCCTGTTTATTTTCAATAATAACATCCTCTAACATTTCTGATTCAGGAGTATCATTTTTTTCTAATTTCATCAAACGTTCAAGTACAATTTGATTCGATCTTAATGAAGAAGA
>DKYS01000017.1:0-1564 GCA_002493395.1 Turicibacter sp. UBA7094
TCCAAATAGCCAATTAACATCCTTCGGGATGTTTTTTTTGTGATTAAATGTAAATTCATGTTTTTTTTAGAGGGAGGCACTGAATTTTTTATTTTTTTGATATGATGTAAATATTTTACAAGTTATGACAGGGAGGATAGGTATAGTATAATTACTTACTAATTAAGGGGGAAAAGAAATGGCTAAGAATACAGATTTAGTATTAAAGCAGTCAGTTATTTATCAGGTGTATAATCGTAACCATAATGAGAGTGGAACATTTCGTGAGTTAATTGAAGATTTACCACGAATTAAGTCTTTAGGTGTGGATATCGTTTATTTATTGCCAATTCACCCAATTGGGAAAAAAGATAAAAAAGGTGAGTTGGGTTGCCCGTATTCTATTTCTGATTATCGATTGATTAATTCCGAGTATGGGACATTAGAGGATTTCTTAGCCTTAATTAAAGAAACGCATAAATTGGGAATGAAGTTAATGATAGATGTTGTGTATAATCATACCTCGCGCGATTCCTATTTATTAAATCATTTTCCGGAATGGTTTTATAAAAATGATAAAGGGGAATTTGCCAATCGTGTAGGTGACTGGTCGGATATTACTGATTTTGATTATAGCCGTGATGGTAGGCTATGGGAGGAATTAATTGATATTTTAAAATATTGGGCGACACTAGGTGTGGATGGCTATCGATGTGATGTGGCTTCATTTGTTCCTATTGAGTTTTGGGTAAGAGCACGAACTGAGATTGCAAAAATTAATCCTCATTTTATTTGGCTTGCAGAAACTGTGGATAAAGGGTTTATTCAAACGATTCGCTCACTAGGTTTTTTAGTACATAGTGATTGTGAAATGTATCAGGCTTTTGATATTTGTTATGATTATGATGTGTATCATTCATTTAAATCCTATTTAATTGGGAAGACGCCGTTGGAGCAATATATTGGCCAACTTCAGGAACAGGAGGTTATTTATCCTGGGAATTATATTAAATTACGTTGTTTAGAAAATCATGATCAGGATCGTATTGCTTCGTTAGTTAAGACAGTTGAACAATTGAAATTATGGACGTCCTTTGTTTATTTACAGAAGGGAACAACGATGATTTACGCGGGGCAGGAAGCAAGTTGCAAGCATACTCCAAGTTTGTTTGATGTGGATAAAGTAGATTGGTCTACTTATAATGAGAATGGAATAGCTGATTTGATGAGAAAATTAGCCCAGCTGAAAAAAGATGAAATTATGAGAGATGGATTTTATACGATTGAGATGGGTGATATTGCTGAATCAGTCATTTTAAAATATGAAAGTCAAATAAAAAAACGAGTAGCTATTTTTAACTTTGGGTTAAAGACTGGAGAGATTCGTGTTGATATTCCAGATGGAAGTTATGTAAATTTATTAACTGACGCATCTATTGTTGTTAATAACGGAGAAATTTGTTTAGGTGTAGATCCAATTTTAATAGATGTGGATAAATAAAATAAAAGTAGAAGATATAAGTGGGTGTCTGTTTAGGTGATAATAGTTATCCCCAAATATTTTTAGACGGTGATCATCTTGGTA
>DKYS01000017.1:1878-10176 GCA_002493395.1 Turicibacter sp. UBA7094
TTTTTTTTTATGGATTTGTAAATTGGTTGTAAAAATGACAAATAGTTTCAGCTATTTGGTGTATCCTAATAATACAAGAAAATTAATGATACTAGTTAGTGTCGAGTCTAAAATAAGAAGTATCGTCATGTGGGTATTTAATTTGTTTGTTTAAGAGATTAAATGATAGATAGGTGACAGATAATGAAAAGATTATTTATTGGTGTTAGCTTTTCATCTGAACTAAAAGATTATTTTCATGAGGCAGGCTTGATGATTGAAAAGTACTGTGAGACTGCCAAATACACAAGGAATGAAAATTTTCATTTGACGCTTAAGTTTCTTGGAATAGTGGATGAGTCGGCGATTGATCCGTTGATTAATATAATCAAGGATCTTGATGTAACTCAATTAAATCTATGTTTTGATCATATTGGTTTCTTTAAAAAAAAGAATAGATACGTGATTTATATGGGGGTACATCCTAACGAAGCGTTGACACAGCTTGCAATTGATTTAAATGAGGCATTAGTTAGGGAAGGGATGGCGAGCCATGAGGTGTTTATTTATACTCCCCATGTGACACTTTGTCGCCAGGCGAAATTATTAGTTCCATCCATAGATTTATCACGGGGAATATCAATTTCTAAAGAAACAATTCTTGATAACATTACATTATATGAAAGTACGAATATTGAAGGTGTATTGACTTACCAGCCCTTATATATTCGGGAGGTGTAGACGATGGCAGAGCAAGAAGGATATTTGGAGTTTATTGAATCGTTTAATCATATTCATAAATATTTAAAGAAGTATACCAACTCAGATGATAATGTTTCCTTTAGTGATTTAATTTATAAGGCTAAGGGGCATCCAATGATTGATTTTTATTTGGATGAGCTACACTTATTTCGAAAGTTAAGAAATATTATTGTTCATCAAACGGATAACTTTGAACAGTTAGTGGCAACGCCTAGTGATGAGGCAGTTGAACGAATTAAATTTATTGAGCAGCGTCTTGTAGATCCCTCAACGATTGAGGTATTTAAAACGGAGGTCGTTAAATTCGATGTAATGGATTCTATTCAAGATGTATTAAAGATTTCGGGTGAAAAAGAGGTTTTGAAACTTCCTTTGTATAAAGATAATCAGTTTAGTGGGTTAGTGACTTCAAGAGCAATTGCTAAATGGTTACAAAGACATATTCAAAATAATAAAATTGAGTTATCCGGAACGGTTAGTGATTTATTAGAATTGGAAAAGAAATCTCAATACGAGTTTGTTCCATCATCCATGACGATTTATGAGGCGTGGAGATTGTATCAAATATCTCCTAAAAAATTAGATGCACTTTTATTAACGGAGAATGGCAAGCCGGAAGAAGAAATTCAAGCGGTCATTACCTATGACGTTTTATTAAGATATATTTATACGCATGACCAATATGTATTTCATTAATATTTTTATGGAATGAGTCATTATTTTAGAAAGAGGGACATATGATAGGATGTAAGGCGCGTCTTTTGAACAAATCGAATGAATTGTTCGCGGATGACTGGCTAAGGGGATTTATTTAGGAATTTAGAATAGTGATTTTTAATTTAAAGCTTTGATGATTCAGGGGAATCTTGTAAAGTATCTTATGTATTTTTATAAGAGGCATTAGTATAATTAGATTAAGGGTGAAAACGGTTAACAAAGAATGGAGAGATATACATGGGGGAGAGGGTAACACGAGAATCGCTATTAAAATTTTTTATTGATTCATGCTGCCTATTAGATGATTATGATAAAATTGGAAGGATTTTAGAGGAGGAAATAGCTAAAGGAAATGATCGGCTTGAGGAAGTTGTGAAGGACTATCGAGAATACCAAAATGTTGAATGTTTAGTTCCAATGTTAATCATATTATCACAGTACTATGTACGTCAGAAGGCGAATAATCTCGCTGTGATGTATCTTATTGAGTGCCAGTGTATTTTGGAAAATTTGGATAAAGATCATTTATTAAAGGGATATATTTTTGCGGAATTGGGATATATTTATGAGATAAAAGGAATGTTTAAGGAAGCTGAGTTTTATTATCAATTAGCGGCATCATTTGGGAAGGATAATAATCTTTTATTATTATTGTCGTACGCTTTAGAACGATTAATTCGGGTAACCGTTACACTTATTCAGCATAGAAGTGTTGAACATATTAATCAGTTAGATGAAAAGTATTCTACACAAAATGTTCCTATTTATTTAAGAAAGCAGTTGAGGTGGTTGAAGTCATATGTTGGTCAAAACTATGATGAGATTACAGAAATGTATACGGATGACTACCGCACGGAAGAAGGATTTATGCAGGAAGTGATAGGGGCCTATTCATTAGCTCAGTTAAATAGAGTGAAGGAGATTAAGTGGAATTTACAGATATTAGATATTAGTGTGTCCTTACCCCTTAATGTCTATCGTCTAATGTATCATCTGACGTATCATTTAGTATATGATGGGGATTCTGAATTAGAGGAATATATGAATAATATGATGACGCGACTAAAGGATAAGAACCAATATGGATGGTTATCCTTCGTTTGTTATTTATTTATTCATTCAAACCGAGTTCAACAAAATGAATGGATGATGAGTAAGTTAAAGGTAGGTTTAAGTGAGATTAATCAGCAGATTCACTATGAAGAACAACGATCAAGACCACGAATTCAGGGGTTATATAATAGTTATCGAAATTATTATAGTGGAATTAGTCTAATGTCTAATAAAGGGAAATTCCGAGTGGTGAGTTGGAAAAGGTTACCGATGTTATATCAGTATGATTACACACCGAAAACTTTATTAGGATATTTTAAATTAGATGCTTGTTTTTATAATGATTTTAAACCTTCCTTGTTAAAGTCAGTGATTAATGTGATACAAGAAGAATTTGTAGGTGAAGGAATTACTTTTTCAGTGGAGAAAGATGGATTATGGTTTTATTTTGAAGCTTCTTGTGGAGAGGTGAAATTAAAACGTAAAATTAATCGCTTTGTAGAATCTTGTTATGAAAAGCTAGGACAGGCCTATTTTGTGACGTTTTGTATCCCGCGTTTGGCCACTAAGTCTTTTGAGGAGACCTCTAATCAGATTAGGCGACATTTTTGTCAAATGGTATTAAAGTCAAATGCAAAGTTGCCTTATCAGGTTAGTTATTGCCAGGGAAAATCTTTAACTTATAATTTATTAGATCAGGTGTATCAAGTTATTAGCTTAGCGAATCAACGAGGGGAAATAAATGTAGAATATGCTCCGTTATATCATCGTGAGAGTAATGAATTATTCGGAATTGAATGCACGACAACGATGGATGAACAACGAATTTTAAGTCAGTTGCCGGTAACCGATGAGGAAGCTTATGGGCTTTTAAATATTGAAAAAGAGATGTATTTATTTGAAGTGGGATGCGATTATTTGAAAAAATATGATGAGGAACATGGGGTTAAGTTATCTTTATTTGTTAAATTTTCTAGGCAAACGTTATTGCATAAATGGATGCCTCTTCGGATTATTGCTTATTTAAGAGATCATAAGATTGACCCTAATCAAGTCATTATTAGTGTTAATGAGGATATTTTATTTGAGCAAAATGACTTAATTCAAAAAGCGGTTAAACGGTTACGGGAATATGACGTGAATATCGCGTTAGATGAGTATGGTGCAGGTGCCTTAACAGGGTCGATTCGTAATCTAAGTATTGACTATTTAAGAATTAGTTCATGTTTTATTCAATACTTAAAAACTTCTAAAAATTATTTAAGTATGATGAACTCATTAATTAATGTTTGTATGAGTAAAGATGTGAAGTTGTGTTGTTCAGAAATTGAGAGCGAGTCTAGTTTGCACTTGATGAGTGATTTCGGGATTGATGTAGTAAGTGGAAGTTATTATCAAGGGAAATTAGTTGTTTAATCGTTAGAAATAGGTCATAATAGAGATTATAGAGGAATATTGTAGTAGGATAATCTTTATTATGTAGAGGTGAATTTAGATGAAGCAGGATATGGATTTAGGCTTTGATTCCTTCTTAGAACCTGATTCAGAGTTTATTGAAGAGGTGTGTCATCGTTTAGAGGATCAAGGGATACATTTAACAAACGATTTATTAGTTCAAATTATTTCGATGTATGAAGAACATAAGTTTAATTTTTTTAAGGATGTTTTGGACCAGTTAGTGGGACAAGATATTACTAATCTCTCAAATGATGGTGGACCTGCTGTTGTTCAGGTCGTCATGGATGGTAAAAAGATGGGGAAACGAAAAGATAAGGAAGAAGAGTATTTAGGTGATATTGACTCAAACTTCTTATCCTGATTATAATAATTAAGGGATGGTTCATGTAATCATCCTTTTTATTTTAATAACGGGATAGTGAATGCCTAGTTGAAATAGAGTTTTAGGAAGGGGGAAGTTTGTGAAATCAAATTCCCATGAAACCCTTGAAAGGTTAATTGAATGGTATAGTGCCGACGTATATAAGGTAGCTTATTGCTATGTGAAGGATTGGCAATTAGCAGAGGATATCATGCAAGAGGTCTTTTATAAGGCGCTCAAAGGTTATGACGGGTTTAATTATAGAAGTAGTGAGAAAACCTGGCTTATTCGAATTACGGTTAATACTTGTAAGGATTATTTAAAAACAGGGTGGTTGAAGCGTGTGAAAACATTCGTTATTGATGATCGTTTACTAGAAAGCTACGAAAGACCAGTGGATGTCATGAGTTGGGAGGCTCAGGCTGATATATATGAATGTATTCAGAAACTGCCTTCAAGAGATAGGGAGATTATTCTATTATTTTATTATGAGGAGTTAAGTTATGAAGAGATTTCGGATGTTTTAGGGATTCCTTTAGGAACGGTACGAAGTCGGTTGTCAAGAGCACGACTAAAATTAAAAGAGAGACTCCGTGATGATTATGATGTAGCTTCAAAATGAGGTCTTTGAAGGATTGTGGCAAGAATCTGTGGATAACTTTTAAGTAGGTGTTTGATGGTTATCCACAAAAAAGGTTCACTCAAATTAAATGAGTGAACCTTTTTTATATGGATGGAATCGCTCGGCATCTTGATCTGAGCATTCAACTGTAATGAGTGTCCCATTATCTAAGTACTCGGTTTCTAACACGGTAGCATGATCATTTAGATAAGAGATAATGTTTCCTCGATCATATGGAATGAGAAATGTTTCTTTAACGTAGTGATGGAATAGGTGAGATTTAATACTATTAATTAAGGTGTCGATATGACTTAGATTTTTGGCGGAAATACGAACGGCCTCTTGCGTACTTGGCGTGAATTCGTTATCCACAAGGTCGGATTTATTGTAGACATAAATCATGGGTGTTTCTTTTACACCTAATTCATCGAGTACTTTATTGGTAATATCAATCTGTGCTTGAAACTCGGGATGTGATAGGTCAACGACGTGGAGTAATAAATCTGCTTCTGTTACTTCCTCAAGAGTCGAACGGAATGCCTTGACTAGTTGATGCGGAAGCTTACTAACAAATCCAACGGTATCAGTCAGTAGAAATTGTTTGTTGTCTGGAAGTTGAATTTGTCGTGTAGAAGTTTCAAGGGTTGCAAAAAGCATATTTTTTTCAAAGACGTTTTTGTCTGCTTCTGCATTTGAAACAGTTAATAAAGCATTCATTGTTGTTGATTTACCGGCATTGGTGTAACCGACGAGTGCAACGACAGGAATGGCATTCTTTTTACGTAATTTACGTTGATTTTGTCGAGCGAGAACAAGAGCATCTAATTCTTTGTTTAGTTTATGAATTTGTTCTTCAATCCGGCGACGATCAAGCTCTAATTTTTTTTCACCGGGTCCTTTTGAACCAATTCCTCCCGCTTGTCGAGATAAAGAGGCATTAAGACCGATGAGACGAGGCATCATATATTTAAGTTGGGCAACTTCGACTTGAAGTTGAGCCTCACGTGTTTTAGCACGGCTAGCAAAGATATCGAGGATTAAAATGGTTCGATCAATAACCTTACATTGGAGCTCATGTTCAAGGTTGCGAATTTGTGAGGGTGAAAGTTCATCATTAAAAATGACGAGATTTGCCTCATGTTTTGCAACAAGGTGTGCGACTTCTGCCACCTTTCCCGAACCGATATAGTGGGCTGAGTTTATCCGTTCTAGTTTTTGCGTTAGAACATCGGCGACTTCTACTGAACAGGCTTCAGCTAAATTTTTTAGTTCTTCTACACTGTAGTCAAAGTTTTTATCGTTATTTAAATCGACTCCGACTAAGATGGCGCGTTGAATGATTTCTTCCATTTCATCACCTCAAAGATATATTTTTTAAAACTATTATAAGTTTACTAAATAATTGGTAAAATATAAATAATATCGTAAATAAAACTAAGGTTTACGAACTGAGAACAATTAGAATAGATGCGTATCTAGATAGACATTTAATTGTTCCTTGTTATCAGTTTATGCGTTTAGTTATATAAAAAACATCGGCGATTTTATTTTTTGAAAAATCCATTGTGTTTTATAGGCGACGATAGGGAATAAAAATTCGAGTCCTGGCTAATCTTTCATACGAGGGTGTTTATCCACAGATAATATCTCAATCTTTCATAATGAAAGGTTGGCGAAATATTGTGGTTTATGTGATAATTAGACATAGAGATAATTATGGTTTATAAGGAGGTTAAGTATGGCAAGAGCGAAGACGAAAACATCATTTTTTTGTCAACAGTGTGGGATGGAGAGTTTAAAGTGGGTTGGTAGATGTCCTGGTTGTGGTGAATGGAATACAATGGTTGAGGAATTGAAGCCGACGAAAGCGGAACAACGGCGTGGATTTGTTACGAGTGAGAGTATGGCAAAACCTCAACGTTTACATGAAATTGAGACAAAAGAGGAGTCTCGAATTCATACGTCTATGAGTGAATTAAATCGTGTACTTGGCGGGGGAATCGTTCGAGGATCTTTAGTTCTTTGTGGAGGGGAACCTGGGATTGGGAAGTCAACACTTCTTTTACAAACGGCGCAGGATTTAGCACATAAGGGAGTGCAGGTTCTTTATGTTTCGGGGGAGGAATCAGCACGTCAAATTAAGCTGCGTGCTGAACGTTTAGGGGTTACAAGTGACCATCTTTATATTTATGCGGAGACGGATTTGACTTTAATTGATCGTCAGATTCAACAGTTAAAACCAGAGTTCGTGATTATTGACTCGATTCAAACGATTCATATGCCTGAGGTCACTTCTGCTCCAGGAAGTGTGTCACAGGTTCGAGAATGTACCGCGCAGTTGATGAGAATTGCGAAAGTTGGTGGAATCTCCGTCTTTATTGTTGGCCACGTAACGAAAGACGGAAATATTGCTGGACCACGTTTGCTCGAACATATGGTCGATACCGTTCTTTATTTTGAGGGGGAAAGACATCATACGTATCGTATTTTAAGAGCGGTTAAAAACCGTTTTGGTTCGACAAATGAAATTGGTATTTTTGATATGAAGGAAGAGGGGCTCGATGAGGTGACGAATGCATCGGAGGTTTTCTTAGAAGACCGAACGAAGGGATTACCAGGAACAGCGATTATGGCCTCAATTGAAGGAACTCGCCCTATTTTAGTAGAGATTCAATCGTTATTGACACCCACATCATTTGGAAATCCAAAGCGAATGGCATCCGGAGTAGATTATAACCGTGTGTCATTAATCTTGGCTGTTCTTGAAAAGCGCATGGGCTTTTTCCTACAAAACCAAGATACTTATGTAAAGGTCACAGGTGGAGTAAAGGTTGATGAGCCAGCTGTGGACTTAGCAATTGTCGCAAGTATTGTCTCAAGTTATAAAGATAAGATGACACCGAGCGGTGACGTTTATATGGGAGAGGTGGGATTGACGGGAGAAATCCGTCGTATTTCGCGAATTGAAGAACGAGTTAAAGAAGCGAAGAAGTTAGGGTTTACCCGAGCCATCATTCCTAAGAAAAATATGAGTGGTTGGAAGGTTCCGGCAGGGATTGAGGTTATTGGTGTGGATACGATTGCGGAGGCTCTTAAAGCGATGTTCAAGGATGAATTGAAATTTTAGATTTGTTCATGCATCAGAATAAGTAAAATAAGGACCCGATAGTGGAGGATTTTAATCTCTAGTTTTTTTGTTGTGATAGGGTTAATGGAAGATGACGGTGAGGGAAACTCACCGTTTTTTTTGATGGAGAGAAAAATTCTTTATGAAAGTATGATTCGACATCTAAGATAACCAGCCATAAGGGGTGTCGGAATAGGTAGATAATAAGTGAATGTTATG
>DKYS01000089.1 GCA_002493395.1 Turicibacter sp. UBA7094
TGAAAACCTCTGAGCAGTTTGCGAATCAATTAAGTCAATTAGCTTTGAGGGGAGATAGTAATGTTGCTTTTGTTATCGGTGGTTCGTTGGGATTATCTGATGAAGTTAAAAAGCGAGCTAATTATAAGTTATGTTTTTCAAAGATGACCTTTCCTCACCAATTATTTAAATTGATTTTACTTGAGCAAGTTTATCGTGCGTATCGTATTAATCATAATGAACCATATCATAAGTAGTCATTAGTGGAGTTATATAACTCCTTTTTTGATTTTTAGAGGAAGGTGATAGGATGACTTTTGAAAATATGCTCAAGTGTTGTGAAAAGTTGACACCGACTGAGTATCAGTTGGCACAGTTTATTTTAGAGAATAGGCAGTTGATTCAAACATTGTCAATTCAGGAGTTAGCTAATCGAACTTTTGTTTCGAAATCGGGGATTCATCGTTTTTGTAAAAAGGTCGGATTTGATGGATATAATGGGTTGAAATTAAAATTGGCTCAGGATTCAGCAATGAAAATTCAAACGAAATCAATTGATGTTAATTTTCCCTTTTTAGAGATGGATAGCCAAGCAATGGTTGCAAAGCGTTTATTAGAGTTATATGAGACAACTATTAGAGATACGTGTCAGTCTATTGATGATCAGGTATTAGAGCGATGTGTTAAGTTACTTCATGAGGCAGATGTAATTGATGTTTATACGTACGCCCATAATTTGAATATCGCTGAGAATTTTCAGGATAAGATGCGGACGATTGGGCGTATAGTCAATTGTCCAAAATCTTTTTATGAGCAACGATATACAGCGGTAGCTTCTAAAAATAATCATGTAGCGTTATTACTTTCTTATTCAGGAAAGGCTGTTTTCTTACCGGATATTGTAGAGATGTTGCATCGAAATCAGGTAGAGATGATTTTGATTGGGAGGATTGGAAATGATGTTTCGAAGGATGTGATTAAAAATCAGTTATATTTAAGTGATAGGGAAGATTTTAAAAATCGTATTTCTCACTTTTCTTCTCATATTGCCATGCAGTATATGTTAGATGTATTATTTAGTTGTATTTTTAAAAAGGATTATAGACGTAATGTTGAATATATAGATGAGATTCTTTCAATTGTTGATGACCGTCATCTTGAAGATAAATAAGGTGTCAAATGGTTTCAGTTTGATAGAAAATAATGAAGGATCTTTAGAACAAAGCATCAGCTTTTCTCTCTTTCATTGACGAAATAAGAAGATGAAGATATAGTAATGTTAGAGGAGGGATTAGTTGATGAAAGCTATTTTTTTTGATATTGATGGGACATTAATTGATACGTTGAATGGGATGACACGGATTTCACCTCAGGTTAAGCGTGCTATCCATCATTTACAGGATGAGGGGAATGCTGTTTTTATTGCGACCGGAAGACCATATTCTTTTTTAGATGAGGAGATAAGAAATTTTGGTTTTGACGGATATGTTTTAGTTAACGGTGCACAGGTTATTGTTAGAGATCAGATTGTTTATAATCAGGCAATGGATAAACGATTTGTGAAGATGTTTGCTGATTTATTGGAGACTAAAGGAATTCAATATGTATTAGTTGGCGAAAGAAAAAGTTACTTGGATCAAAAGAGCCAGGAATTTTATGAGTTTTATGAGAATATCCATATTCCGAGAAGTTACTTTGAGAGCGAGTATCAGTTAGAAAACTTAAACGTGTATAAATTCGAAATATTTGGGAAGACGAGTGAAGTGATAGAGGAGTGTAAGGAATGGTTAAAAGATTATGAAGATTATGGTTTTTTTCATAGTATTCATCCGAGCCATTTAGAGGTTTACTATAAGGAAAATCATAAGGCAACTGGAATTATAAAAGCACTTGAGCATTTGAATATTTCAATTGAGGATAGTTATGCGTTTGGCGATGGAGAAAATGATATTGAGATGCTTGCTACTGTAGGTTGTGGGATTGCAATGGGAAATGCAGCAAAAGCGGTGAAAGTACACGCAAAAAAAGTAACTGATAGTGTGAGTCAGGACGGTGTTGCGAGTGGGATTGAAAAGTATATTTTAGGTACAGTCGCTGAATAGGTCAGTTAAATAATCAAAAAAGGACGATGTCGCCTGTTGGTAACATCGTCCTTTAGTTTATTGGTAGGTAGACTGTTCCCGTTCTTATGAATAGGAAGATGATCAATTGACAAATTACTAGTATGAGAAAATTAGGGTGACAGGGTCACATGTTGATTATAAAGCAAGGTTAGTTCCAATTTTTAAAAGATATCTAAAGGGAGAATATCTGTTATAGGGATAATTTAGGATTCTACGTATTTAAGATTAATAAGTTTTGAAAGAGAGTAGATAGTTGAAATATGGTTGAGCTGTAAAGATCATAAATCTCAACTACTTTATTATAAGCAATTATGATATTTTTAGATTAATAAAAGTATTCATCAGAGACGATTGAGAAGTTTGATTGTACTTGCGAAGTAAAAATCTGAAGCCTTTATTTCAGGACTAATCAATTACGCTTTTATTGAATAGTTTAAAGATTAGGATAAAGTATTAGCTAAAAAAATTATGAGATACCATATGATCGATGCTTATAATTATAGGATTTGAAATGGGAATATTTCATCGTAATATATGATAAAGCGGATAGAGATTTTCGAGGGTAGGAAAATAGTCATAGGAAGTTATGTTAAAATTAAAGAGATTTAGAATATTATTCTAAAAGTAGTTAAGATGTTAGATAAGTCTAGATAGTTTTTTACATAGGAAAAACTTTTAGAAAAGAAGAGAGTTAACTTCCTTAAATGCATTTATGATAACTTTGTAGAGTGATTTTTAATGAAGAAAATATATCTCTATATAAAGTAATAATAGATGTTATTTTTAATATTCTTAAACTTTAGCGTTCCACGTGGAACGAATTGAAGAGATGAGGAATTTTTTGAAAATAAGGACTATTTTTCCACTAATTAGTGTCTTAAAGCAAGAAGAGGGGGAATCAATTACTGAAATGTTTATGTAAGAGATGGTTGTAAATAGGAGCTTTAAGGTGACGGAAGGAATAAAAATGAGGGCTTACTTGGTAACTTTGAAAAATTGGTTTTTTTATGATATGATAGTGAGTAATGAGATTCGCTTGAATGGAGGAATGAAAATGTCGGCTTTACCAAATTGTCCGAAATGTAATTCAGAATATACGTATGAAGATGGGAGTATGTTAGTTTGTCCAATGTGTGCACATGAGTGGAATCCGGCAGCGGAGGCAGAAGCAGCAGAGGCAAATGTGATTCGTGATGCAAATGGAAATGTATTAGCAGATGGAGATACAGTTACTGTCATTAAAGATTTAAAAGTTAAAGGAAGTTCTTCAGCGATTAAGCAAGGAACAAAGGTTAAAGGAATCCGTTTAGTTCATGATTCGACTAATGGACATGATATCGATTGTAAAATTGATGGATTTGGAGCAATGAGCTTAAAATCAGAATTTGTTAAGAAAATCTAGTAAAAAAGGCGTTCGATTGAGAACGTCTTTTTTATTTTCCTGACTTGTCTACTTTAAATTGATAATTTAGGAAAAAGGCAGTGATTATTTTGAATGTTGTAAAAGCTTCGTTATTTTTATTTGCATGTATGAAGCATTTGTCAGAAAAATTAAAGGATGAAACAACAAAAATCTTTTTAAATTCACGCGGGGGTATGGATGAAGAGATGAAATAATTATAAACCTATGTTGAGAATTCAACAGATGCGTATGTTTCTCAAACAAAATCTGGATTTGCTCATCATTTACATGATCGAGTTAATCGAATTAAACAAGATAAAAGGTTAGAGGTAGAGTATATGACGTTATTGGAGATTAAAGAACGGGAACTTCAAAAAGGCATTAAATTAGGAATTGAACAGGGGAAATCTAAAATAGCTAAGAATTTATTAGATGTTTTAGACGATGATATGATTGTGTTAAAAACAGGATTCTTGAAGAAGTTCACCGATTAAGAGAGGAGAAATAGGAGTGACTGTGAATTTGAAGGGCGATTCTCTTGGTTCTATTAAAGGGGGATATTTTGCGTTATCGTTTGATTAAGTAGGTAGTACAAAATAATTTAATCGGGATAAGGGATGAAATGGCATTAGCGTAAAGGCTACCCCTTTAAGTTTAAATTTTGCAATAGAGATTATAAATCCTAAGTGAGAGGGAGGGATTAGGGAAGAGTAATTTGTCCACAACATGAAGTTTTTAGTCCTCTTGTTTTGTTTTCCATTATTTTCAATGCCTTGATTCTTTAATGGTGAGGATTTTTGTACTATAATCGATAGATAGTTAAGTACATTGGAAAGGGTGAGAGACGATGTCATTACCAAAAGACTTTTTAGATAAAATGCGTGAGTTACTTCAAGATGAGTATGAATCCTTTATGAAAAGTTATGAGCAGGAAAAATCATTGGGGTTACGTCTAAATTTATTGAAAACAGATGTCGCTCAGTTTACGAAGATGAATCAAATGAATTTAAAATCAATTCCGTGGGTTTCGGAAGGTTTTTTTTACCAACAAGTAGATCGTCCAGGGAAGCATCCTTATCATGATGCAGGTGTTTATTATATTCAAGAGCCAAGTGCGATGTCAGTAGGAACGTTTGTTGGCGCTTTACCAGGGGAACGAGTGTTGGATTTATGTGCGGCTCCAGGTGGAAAAAGTACACATATTGCCTCGCAATTACAACAGGATGGATTATTAATTACAAATGAAATTTATCCACAACGTGCTAAAATTCTTTCACAGAATATTGAGCGTATGGGAATTAAAAATGCAGTGGTGTTAAATGAGAGTCCTCAGAAATTAGCGAAACATTTTCCTTCTTATTTTGATCGAATCGTCGTGGATGCTCCATGTTCAGGTGAAGGAATGTTTAGGAAAGATGAGGTGGCTCAGGAGGAGTGGAGTCTTGCGAATGTGTTGAATTGTGCGAATCGCCAGGCGGATATTTTGGAAGAGGCGGCAACGATGTTAAGGCCAGGTGGACGATTAGTTTATTCGACGTGCACATTTGCACCAGAAGAGAATGAGCAGGCGATTGCTTCATTTATTGAAGGACATCCAGAGTTTGAAATTGAATCTGTGGATAGTTATGAAGGATTTAGTGAAGGACGTGTTGAGTGGTCAGGCTATGAGATGGAGGAGATTAAGCGAACGTATCGTTTATGGCCTCATCGTGTCCATGGAGAGGGGCATTATGTTGCCGTATTAAAGAAGATGGAAGATATAGAGGCTAGTGAACCGAAACGTCAACTTGTTAAACCATTAAAGGATAAGAAGAAGATAGAGGCGTTTTTAGAGTTTGCGAAGGAGACGTTTGTTACGATACCATCGGGTAATTATGTATTATTTGGGGATCAGCTATACCTTGTTCCAGAAGGGATGTTATCTTTTGATGGATTAAAGGTTGTTCGTGCTGGATGGCATTTAGGAACGATGAAGAAGAATCGTTTTGAGCCATCTCACGCCTTAGCACTTTCCTTAAAGCAAGAGGAAGTGAAAAATTCGGTTTCTTTTTCGGCGGATAGTGAAGAGATTGCGACGTATCTTCGAGGAGGAACGATTCCTTTTACGGGGGATAAGGGATGGTATTTGGTTTGTGTTGATGGGTATTCACTTGGATGGGCGAAACTTGCGAATCAAATGTTGAAGAATCATTATCCTAAAGGACTACGATGGAATTAAAAAGTGGACAATCCGTCCACTTTTTTTTGTAGATTTTAATCCATTCATGAAGAGGTATCGTTATGTTTAGGAAACCATCTTTATTTATTACGTTAGGAAAGGCGTTAAGAAGATTAAGGAGAATCCAATCTGCAACATTTTTGTTTAGTTTGCCACCAAAAGAGAGGTTAATAGATGGGCAAATAGTTTAAACTGTGGATACTTCTATTTTTGCCTTCAATCGGTATTTTATTTTTTAGTCTCTCTTGGGTAACGAGAATCAAGTTCGTTAATATATTTAATGAATTTGAAATCCTATTAATGTTAGTGGGATTTTCAGCGACGATCGTTTCTATCTTTAGTTGTACAACATTTATTTACGATCAACTTTCTAAACTAAAGTCATAAAAGGGCCTGTCATTTATGAGAAGGATTTTTTTTATTCTATATAGCACCATAATGTTTGAAGAAGACTTTTTCTTTACGCAAGACTAAACCTATCATTAATAATTAAAAGGCAGCCTGTTTTTATCCCCAGTATCGAAAATAGGATTAAAAATGAAAAGAGGTAAAGTAATTTACAAAATTTCCATTAACTTCTTGTGCTTTTAAAGAGGTCATACTATAATACCTTTATTAAATGAAATAAAGACTCGTATATACCTGGTGATATGGACTGGGCGTTTCTACCTGCAAACCGTAAAAGTGCGGACTACGAGGCGTTGTTGATGAATAGAGATGGGGACATCTCTTGTTTAGTAGCACCTCGGCCAACGTGGGTGCTGCTTTTTATTTGGAGATAACTAAAAAGGAGTGGAGTTGTATGGAAGAGATGAAGAGTCAGGACAATTTAATTTATGGGGTGGATGATAACCCCGCGTTTTTCAAAAAGTTGTTATTTGGATTGCAACACGTTTTTGCGGCATTTTCGGGGATTGTTGTTGTACCACTTGTGATTGCAGGGGCATTAGGATTTGATAGTCAAATGACAACGGCTTTAATTAGTGCATCTATTTTAGCGGCCGGAGTAGCAACGATTATTCAAGCTCGTGGGGTAGGTCCAGTCGGATCGCGAGTGGCTTGTATAATGGGAACAGATTTTACGTTTGTATCACCGGCTATCTCGGTTGGTTCATCGCTTGGAATGGCAGGAATTGTAGGGGCTACGATTCTTGGTTCATTATTTGAAGTGGTGTTGAGTTTCTTTATTAAGCCATTAATGAAGTTGTTTCCACCACTTGTTACAGGAACGGTGGTTTGTTTAATTGGATTAACCCTCTTACCTGTATCAATCGACTGGGCTGCCGGGGGAAGTGGTGCTAGTGATTATGGAAGCTTATTAAATATTTCAATTGCGATGATTGTTCTTTGTGTGACTTTACTGTTAAATCGCTATGGAAAAGGAATCATTAGTAGTGCGGCGATTTTAATTGGAATGGCTGTGGGGTATGTGATCTGTATTCCATTAGGGCTAGTTGATTTTACGGCAGTGACAGAGGCGAGTTGGTTTGCGATTCCGAATATTTTAGAGTACGGGATTACATTCGATGCAAAAGCGGTGCTTGCCTTTATTCCCGCTTATTTTGTAACGACAATTGAGACGGTTGGATGTTTAAAAGCAATTGGTGAAACATCAGATGTCGAGATGACGGATAAGAAAATGAGTTCAGGGATTTTAGCTGATGCAGTGGGGAGTATTTGTGGAGGACTTGTTGGTTCTTTCTCAAATACATCATTTAGTCAAAATGTAGGATTAATTTCGTTAACAAAAGTTGCGAGTAAGCATGTGGCCTTAATGGCGGGAATTTTATTAGTCTGCCTAGGATTATTTCCTAAGTTAGCGGGACTTATCAATGGTATTCCACAACCTGTTCTTGGTGGAGTAGGATTAGTGATGTTTGGTATGGTAGCTGCTGCGGGGATTAAGACATTGAGTCGTGTAGAGTTAACCGATCGTAATCTGTTAATTATCGCCGCTTCTTTAGCATTAGGTCTTGGAGTGACATTTAGACCGGAAGTTATTTCAGGATTACCAGAGGCTTTGCAGATGATTTTTGCGTCAGGAATTTCAACGGGAACGATTGTGGCGCTTGTGTTAAATTTAGTTTTAAAAGATATGAAACCCAAAAAAGTGCAGATTAAGAAAGTTGAGGTTGCTTAGATGAAGAGTTTGAAAGATAGAATTTTAAAGGATGGAATGGCATTAAATGAAACAGTATTAAAGGTTGATTCTTTCTTAAATCATGGGGTGGATGCCCAGTTAATGTATGAGGTTGGGACAGAATTTAAAAATTATTTTATGGACCATGGGGTAACGAAAATTTTTACAATTGAAAGTTCAGGTATTGCTCCAACTGTCATGACGGCGATCCAAATGGATTTACCGATGGTGACATTAAAGAAGCAGGCCTCTAAAGTATTAAAGGATGATGTGTACCAAACAACAGTTCATTCTTTTACAAAGGCAACGGATTATGAATTGACACTGTCAAAGAAATATATTTCTAACGAAGATAAAGTTTTAATTATTGATGATTTTTTAGCAAATGGCGAGGCAGCACTGGGAGCTATTCGTCTTGTTGAGGAAGCGGGAGCACAAGTAGCCGGGATTGGAATTGTGATTGAAAAATCATTTCAACCAGGACGTCAATTGTTAGATGATAAAGGATACGACGTTTATTCCTTAGCACGAATTAATAAATTAGGAAAAGGAATAATCGAATTTGTAGAAGAATAATAGGAAAGCCAAACGATGATGAGGGTCGTTTGGCTTTTTTTTTATGCGGATTTGATGAAATATTAATAATGCTATTGAATTATTAACAGAGATTAACATTTATTAACAATTGATTCACGGGCAATTAAAATAAGGATGGTATAGTTAATATTGTAAGATTTATTTTGATTAGGAGGGGCTTGTATGGAACAACGGGCTATGTATTCATCAGGAATAATGCCTATGGAAAAGGACAAAGTCAAGAAAAGGAGAAGATTAAGATTAGGGAAGTTAGAGCCAATATTTTATTTAATACCTGCCTTTTCGGTATTTATCGTTTTTGTGTTTTATCCGTTTATTAAAACAATCTTATTGAGTTTGTCTCAAACTAATTTACGAGGAGAAATTCAAGAGTTTGTAGGTTTAGATAATTTTATTGAATTGTTTCAAAGTCCAGAGTTTTATCATTCAATTATCGTTACCTTTCAATTTGTTTTGTTTGTTTCAATTCCATCTGTAGGGATTAGTTTGATGTTAGCTTTATTAGCTAATAACAAGTTAAAAGGAAATCGGGTGTATGAGCTGATGTTTTCCTTACCGATGGCTATTGCCTCCGCACCAGCAGCGGCTATTTGGGCAATGATTTTCCATCCGACTAATGGGGTTTTGAATCTCATTTTAGGGAAAGAGATTGGTTGGTTAACTGATCCGAACTACGCGTTATTCTCTATTTCAATTGTAACGGGTTGGTTAAACTTAGGTATTAACTTTATTTTTCTAACAACGGGTCTTCGTAATATTCCAAGTGAATTATTAGAAAGTTCTGCAATAGATGGGGCAAATTTCTGGCATAAATTAAAACATATTATTATTCCAATGATATCTCCTCAGATGTTTTTAGTTATTTTTATGAATTTAGTTAATAGCTTTCAAGCGTTTGGGCAAATAAAGTTGTTAACCCAGGGTGGGCCTGGAGATTCAACAAATGTTCTTGTTCATTCCATTTATCGCGAGGCATTCTTTAATGGACGGTTCGAAACGGCTTGTACACAAGCACTTGTTTTATTTGTCATTATGTTGATTGTAACACTACTACAATTTAAGTTTGAAAAGAAAGGAGTTCATTATCAATAATGAAACTATGTAAAAAAAATCGTATGATCTTAACCGGAGTGAATATTGTTTGTGGTTTATTGATTATTTCTCCTTTGTTATATGCAGTGTCGTTAAGTTTTATGTCTCAGGGGGAGATTGCCCAGTATCCGGCTAAACTACTTCCAAGTCATTTAAATTTAGATAATTATAAAGAGGCGCTAAATACCGTCCCTTTGCTTAGATTCGTGATAAATAGTTTAATTGTTTCTGTTTTTGTGACCGTCGGACAAGTAATTACGTCTAGTTTAGCAGCATATGCCTTTGCCTTTTATGAATTTAAATATAAGAAATTACTGTTCTTATTAGTTTTAGCGACCATGATGATTCCATCGGAAACAACAATTATTTCTAATTTTTTAACTGTAAGTTCCTGGGGATGGACGGATAGTTTACACGTGTTGATTATTCCATTTTTAACATCTGCAATGGGAATTTTCTTAATTCGTCAGTTTTATTTAACCATTCCAAAAGAGTTATTAGAAGCAGCAAAAATTGATGGCTGCAATAACTTTAAAATTCTAATCAATATTTTAATTCCAATTTCAAAACCTGCGATTGCTTCTCTATCGATTTATACTTTCATTGGAACGTGGAATCAATATTTATGGCCATTGTTAACAATAAATAACGGAAATAATCGGACAGTACAAATTGGAATTAGTATGCTTCAATTTGCCGAAGGAAGTAATTATGGGGTGGTATTAGCAGGGGCTATCTTAATCTTAATCCCATCTATATTAGTATTTATTATTGGACAAAGATCACTGGTCGCTGGAATGACGGCAGGGTCAGTTAAAGGATAAAATAGGAGGAAAAAATGAAGAAAAATTTATTAACAGCAGTAGGGATTTTAGGAACATCTTTATTAGTTGGGTGTAGTGGTGGAAATCAAGCATCCGAAACAGAAATCACCTTTTGGCATTCCATGGGAGGAAAAGGTGGAGAAGCCATTAACCAGTTAGTAGAAGAATTTAACGATTCGCAAGATGATATTCGAGTTGTTTCAGAATTTCAAGGGGAATATGATGATGCGATTAATAAACTAAAAAGTTCAGCACTTAGCCATTCAGGTCCAGACATTATGCAAGTTTACGAAATCGGAACAAAATGGATGATGGATAGTGGATATGCGATTCCGATGCAAGAGTTAATTGATGAAGATGGATATGATATCTCCCATTTAGAGGAAAATATTGTGGATTATTACACAGTTAATGGTGATTTATACTCAATGCCATTTAATACGTCAACTCCGATTCTTTATTATAATAAAACAGCCTTTGAAGAGGCCGGATTAGATCCAGAAGAAGCACCAAATGATTTTAATCAAATTCTAGAATACTCTAATAAGTTGGCGACCAATGGACGCTACGGATTTTCAATGCAAATTTATGGATGGTTTTTTGAGCAATTTTTACTGAAACAAGGGTTAGACTATGCGAATGAAGGAAACGGAAGAACAGGTCATGCAACAGAGGTTTTATTTGATGAAAATGGAGGAGCATTAAACATTATTGATGGATGGAAGAACTTAGTTGACTCAGAGGGGATCATTAGTTTTGGACGTGATGGTGATGCAGTAAAGGATGCATTTGCATCAGGTAAAGTAGCGATGACGATTGCTTCAACCGCTTCCTTAGCAGAGATTAAAAGTAAAATTGATGGTTCTTTTGAATTAGGAACAGCTTATTTTCCTACGGTAACGAGTCAAGATAATGGGGGTGTTTCGATTGGAGGGGCTTCTTTATGGGTCATGGATAATGGTGATGATGAAAAGGCGAAGGCAGCTTTTGAATTTATTAAATTTATGGTTTCACCAGAGAGCCAGGCGAAATGGGCACAGGCAACAGGATACTTTTCAGTAACAAAAGATGCTTATGAAATTCCAAGCATGGTTGAACATTTAAATAATAACCCAGAATTTCAAACGGCTATTGATCAACTACGTGAAGCTAACAACCAATCAGGGGCATTACTCGGTGTTTTAACAGAGGCGCGGGCAACCATTGAAGAAAATATTGAGAAAGTTTTAAATAATGAATTAACCTCAGAAAAAGCGGTAGAAACGATAGCTAAAACAATTAATACGGCATTAGATAAATATAATAAAGCGAATAGATAATCGTTGGAGGAAACAATGAATAAGACTATATTTTTTGATGTTGACAATACACTCGTTTGTCGAAGTGAGAATAAGATTTGTGACAGTACATGGGATGCAATTAATAAGCTTAATAAAGATAATAAGACCGAACTAGTAATAGCAACAGGAAGATCCTTAGCGATGGTGAAACAAGAAAATTTTCATCAGATGTTTAAAACCATTATTTCAGCGAATGGCTCTTTAATTACAAGACAAGATGAAATTATTTATAAACAACCCATGGATAGAAGATTAATTGAACAATTAATTCGTTATTTTGAAGAGAAAAATATCCCTTACTGTATTCATTTATTGACAGAAAGTAAAGGGAAGTTGGGACAAGATTGGGTGCATCATTTTTCCAAAAAATACAATATGAGAATAAAACCGTTAGAAGAAAATATACTAGATTATTTGGATGAGTATGAGATTTTTCAACTAAATGCTCATATTAAAAATGAGGAGATTGATCAATTAAAACAGAGCTATCCTCTATTTAGTTTTGTAAAACTCATTGATATTGAAGAAGGATACGATATTTTTAATAAAAATTGTAGTAAAGGGAGTGCCATAAAATTTCTTAAAGAAAAAAATATAACCAAAGATGTAACGTATTACGCATTTGGAGATGGATTTAATGATTTAGAAATGTTTGATGAAGTGGATTATTCCATTGCGATGGGAAATGGATGCGATCAATTGAAAAAATGTGCTACGTATATTACCGATTCAATTAATCAGAATGGGATTTATAATGCGTTAAAAAAGTTAAATTTGATTAAGGAGGGATAGGATGATTAATTTTGCTCACCGTGGAGCTAGCGGAGATTATCCAGAGAATACATTACTTGCCTTTAAAGAGGGGATTAAAAGAGGCGGAAATGGGATTGAATTAGATGTTCATAAGACAAAGGATAGCGAGTTAGTCGTTATTCATGATGAAGATGTTGAACGAACGATGCAATCAAAAGGGTTAATTAAAGATTTAACATTAGCAGAAATTAGACAGTTAAAGTGTAAAAAGGCGCTGTTTGCTAATCATGAGGAGTGCCGTATTCCAACACTTGATGAAGTTTTGAAGTTAGTGAAGGATCAGGAGATAGTTGTAAATATTGAGTTAAAGACGGATGTTATTTCTTACAGTGGAATTGAAGAAGATGTGATTAAATTAATTCAACATTACGGTATTAAAAATAAAACGTTAATTTCAAGTTTTAATCCTCAGTCTCTAAAAAAATGTAAAGAAATTGATTCAACGATAAAGACTGGCTTCTTATATTATCAGCCAATGGACGATGTTATCCAGTATGCAAAGGTATTACAGGTCGATGCGATTCATCCAGGATTGAATGTAGTAACAGAGGATTTAATTATAGAGGCGCATAAAAATCAATTGAAAGTAAATGTCTATACGGTTAATTCTCCGACTCATATGCTAAGATTAATCGATGCTGGGGTAGATGGAATTTTCACGGATTATCCGAAGTTATTAACTGAAATATTAGAAGAAGAGAGATAGAGATCATCAGTTGAGGAGAGGTTATTATGTCAACATTAGCACTAAAAAATATTTATAAAATATATGACGGGGGTGTAACAGCCGTTAATAACTTTAATTTAGAGATTAAGGATAAAGAGTTCATCGTCTTTGTTGGTCCATCGGGGTGTGGGAAATCAACGACGTTAAGAATGATTGCTGGGTTAGAGGAAATTTCTAAGGGAGATTTGTTTATTGGTGATCAATTAGTGACAGATGTTGAATCTAAAGATCGAGATATTGCGATGGTATTTCAAAATTATGCACTATATCCTCATATGTCTATTTATGATAATATGGCATTTGCCTTAAAATTGAGAAAGTTTCCAAAGGAAGAAATAGATGAGAAGATTAAAGAAGCAGCTAAGATTTTAGACATTGAGGCCCTTCTAGATCGTAAACCAAAAGCCTTATCTGGGGGGCAAAGACAGAGGGTGGCATTAGGTCGTGCAATTGTTCGTCAACCGAAGGTCTTTTTAATGGATGAACCCTTATCAAACTTAGATGCGAAATTGCGTGTACAAATGAGGACAGAGATTACAAAGCTACATAAAAGACTTGGAACAACGTTTATTTATGTTACACATGACCAGACAGAGGCCATGACGATGGGAACACGCATTGTTGTGATGAATAAAGGCGTACTTCAACAAGTAGATACACCTCAAAATATTTATAATTATCCAAAAAACAAATTTGTTGCAAGTTTTATCGGAAGTCCACAAATGAACTTTTTAAATGGATTTGCAGTAAAAGAGCAACACCGTGTTGCTATTCTTTGTGGTCATGAAAAGATTACATTATCATCGGAACAAGTTGACTGCTTAATGAAGGATAAATATTTTGGAAAAGAGGTTATTGTAGGGGTTCGACCAGAGAAAATTAATTTGACCCCAATTACAGCACAGGATACTAAACTAAC
>DKYS01000098.1:0-6245 GCA_002493395.1 Turicibacter sp. UBA7094
GATAAATAATAATCTTTATCTGTCGCCTGAGATTTACATAATAGCTTTTTTAATTCCACCTTAGAAAAACCTAAAAATTCATTTTCTTCCTCGGGAATTAAATAAATACTACTCCCATAACGTTGGATGAGACAATTGGCAATTTCACCTTGACCTTTAACTAATTCAATGACCGCCTCATTTGCCGTATAGGCATAATAAAGTTCCTTCTCCTTCTGTTCATTTAGCTCTCGATGTTTTAGTAAATAATAAAAAATCTGTTGGCTTAGTCGTATCTCTTCACGCGTATAATCCATTTAGCTCACCTCGAATCGAATATTAGAACACCGAATACTTTTTTTGCGCCCGTGCTCATCAACGGCCTGTTCAAACTTAACCACTTCATCCCTTTCCGTTCGCATAGCTCTTACTTTTTGAATCTGCTGATTTTTAAAAGATTCCTCTAACACCTCAAGTAAACACTGATTGAGTTGAAATTCTAACGATTGTTCAAATGTCCGCTCAAGTTGCTCCCTTTTTAATTGTTCAATATCAATTTCTTTTGCTTGTAATAATTCAATCACAATCTCTTTAAAGATTTCAACCGTCGGAATTAACACGTGGAGGTCTTCCGGTGTTAGTTGTTCTTTTAACTCATTCAACTCAAGGCTCCCTGATTTAATGACAAAACTTAAAATCATCCATAAACTCTTCTTATAACGAATCAATCGTTGTCTTTTTTGCTCATCCATAAATTCCTCAAACGACTCCTCTTCAAATGTTTCAAAGAACTCTTCTTCCTTCTTCCTTTTATAAAGGGGGCGCTGAGGGGCAAAACTTTTCGTTAAATGGTACGTTTTATGAATGGGGCTCATCCATAACGGTCTTAAAAAATCATCCATCGATTCTAAAACATTGGGATTTTTCAACAAAACATCATAAACTTCTGTCCGCAAATTAAAGCGCTGAATCCCGCTCATTTGAATCAGTCCTTCTAATTCCTTTCCATACAGAGCCTTTAAATCAAAATGTGAATTTAAAATTCGTTGATGCTCATCTAGCGATCGGTTTAAATACTGTTCAATCGTTTTTAAATGTTGCAAATTTTCACGCTCATCATCCATCAGTTTTTGTATGGAAATATCTTTTTCTTCAAGTTCTTCAACTCGGTGTTTAATATTTTCCCGGTAACCTAAAAATTTCGTTTTTGTTTCTTGAATCATCGTTAAATTTTGTTCACTAAGTTCTTGATACTCTTCATTCGAATAAAGTAAGGCATTTTGTCTAATTTTTCGCATCTCTTCCTCAATCTTTTGGCATTGAATCCGTAACAAATTAAAAATCCTTTTCACATCATCGACGGCTTTATCATACGTCGCTTTTTCTAAATGTAATTTGAAAACCATCTCTTCAATCGTTAACTGTAAATGACGATCCACCTCAAGCGTGGATAACATCAATTCATAGCCTGCATCTGTTAAAGAATACGACGTTCTCCGAACGCCTCCATCTAAGTAAATCACTTGATTCGCAAGAAAACTGATATGAATGGATTCATACTCCTTTTTCTCATAATTATAACTTTCAAAATACATGGGGCGACCTTCATTACAAAAGACGACATCCACCATAAAAGTAGCCAGTTCCTTAGCTTCTTCATACGATAACGCCTTTTGATAGACAGAAAGGTTTAACTGATCAATAAAATTAGCAATATCATCTATGGTACAAGCCTCTTCTTTTAAAGAACGCTCCATAATATACAATAAAACCGAGAATATTAAATTAACCTGTTCAAATGATTCCTCAAATCCATACGTTTTCCATGTTGTTTTTGCTAAACTATTCTTAAAAAGGACGGCATAGGCACCCACCTTTTTCATTCGTGTTTGAAAGTGCCGCAAAAATTCATACTGCATCGATCATTCCTCCTAAAAGTCACGCATCGTCACGATTTCTTGTGGGATATAACGTCCCTCCTCCAAAATTTTTCTCATCTGCGACGCCTCTTTAAAATAACTAAAAAACACGCCTTTCTCATTCCGATTTTGACCCTCCTTGGTTTTTGGTAAAGAAAGATGGGCCGCCTTTTTGACCATCGCCTCATAAGCTGACACCAAAGGTTCACAATAAAACGTTGCGCATAACTGTTCAAAAATTAAAATCCCTTCATAATCTAAGTCTCCAAAATAATAAAAACGATTTAATTCATGAAGTAAAAACGGTTCAACACTTGCCTCAAAATGACAAAAACCTTTCCATACTTTTTTTCCGCCCCCATAAATAAGCGTTTGAATCTCTTGCCCAAAAATCGTGGTCTTACCCGCCATTAAATGCTTCCGTAAACTATAAAAAGTATCCTTATTTTCAACAATTAAAACCGTTTGAGGCGTTTTTTTAGAGACACTGAAATAGGCTAACGGTTCCGCTGTTTCATATAAATTTAAATTTTCTAATGAAAGGCCTAAGTTTTTTAATACTCGTTTCCCTTCCGTGGCTAAAAACTTCTCTTGCGAAAAAATTTGAAAACTACGCTCATTCATCGCCGTCGGTTCTTGTAATAAGGATAGCCTATTTTTAAAAAAGTCATTGATTTTTAACACCGCTTCACGATCTAATTGATACTGTTTGAGATGACTTAAATAATACTCCTGCTTTAATAAAGGATGAAATAAATACATCACCTCTTCTTTTAGAGGATCTTCATTTTCAATACAATTTTGAATCCGATAACTTTTATAAAGTGAGGGCTTTTTACCATTCACCCCACTGCTTTTAATGGGCGAAATCACATTTTGTTGAATCAGTTGTAAAATAAAATCATATAACTCCCGATAATCCGTCAAATGATAATGTCGTTCGATTTCTTGCAACGTAATTTTCTTACGGGGATACTCTTTTAAAAATTGCATCGATACTCCTCCTGTTATTGGCTACTTTTAATAGACATTATACATGAAATTTTAAAAGAATAATCATTTTCTCCTAAAATTACTTACCTATACAATCCTATTTAAGCGTAAACGAACTTAAAAATGACCGAGGTAACTCTTCTTAACGCCTTTTTTCTTTATTTTTATCGTCAAAGACTTATTCTCATGATAAACTAATAAAAGATGCATTTTATTAGGAGGGATATTAAATGAAGCAACTCTCGTTAAAACAGTTAAATTTAAATTTATTATCGACAATGGCTAACTCTTTAGATGGGTATGTCTTTTTATTAACCAACTTTGGACACGTCATGGGCCGACTCTACTATGCAGGGGATCAATTAGATGACACATTAGCTGGAATGATCACAAAAGCAAAAGAAGAAATTTTAAACAACATTCAAGAAGAAATAGAATTCATTGGAGATGGAAGTCTCATCTGTGTAAAAGATGCCATTATCACCTATGCCACGGGGCAAACTTTAAGCTTTGATGAAATGACTCTTCACGCCGATCAAATTGTCGGATTTTCTCCTATTGACTCCGATACTTACGCCGCTTATATGGAAGAAAACTAAAAAAGGTATGACCGGAAGGTCATACCTTTTTTTAGTTAATTCAACTGTTTCATCCATTTGCTTTTGAGCGATGATTAAAAACCGGTGTCACTTCCTCTAACGTAACAACACTAACTCCTAAAGGGGTTAGTCACCTTTAATACATCTTTTTTATCTGTTACGCATGCAACCATCATTGTCGGAAGCGGTGCTAGAAAACTCAAGTAAGTCCCAACTAGAACATTCATATCTAATAAACAAATAAGGTTTAATCACATTGGATATCCACCTCAAGGGGAACTCGGCCATTCGTTTATTCTCTTCTAACTAGCTAAAATCCGCTCCCCCAAAAGGGTGGGTTTATCCTAGTCCTCCCTTAACCCCTTCTTTATTCGTTTAATGGCGTTTCAAGCGTCCTAACGATACACTCATTTGATTTCCAATGCGATGGAGAATAGATTAACTGAAAGTTTGTATACAAGTCCGTATCTTCAAATAACAAATACCCCTCGACACACTCCCCTGCCTCTAACGTTCCGCTTGTCAACTCTGATTGATTATCAATTAATAATAAATTAGGCAAAATCAGACGCCCTTGTTCATTCATTAACTTAAAGTCAAATGCACTATACTCTTGCTTTTCAGAGGATTGATTTGTCAACTCAACGCCAACCATAACAAACTGTTGATGAGCCTTTGCTTCGGCATACTTCGTCTCTTTCGCCAGTTCAACTTTCGTAACCGATAACTGGCGCTTTGCTAAAGAATCAACAGATTGCCACTGATCATTCAGATGAACCTCTGATTGCAAAGGCGTTGACTCTGAATTGGTTGAAGTTAAATCAACTTCAATCGATTGCGTTGAAAATAGCGTCGGTTCATCATAATGAAGCGTTAACTCGCGGGCATCTTTTGGAATTTCAAAAACTAGCGTTCCGCTAACCATCCCTCCGCTAACCAATTCGCTAATCCCGAGTGTCTTCACCTCATTCATATCAAGAATAGGTTTCATGCGGTTTGTTGACGCCTCACACGATAGTGTAAAATGAAACGGATAATAATTAACCGTCATTGTTGTTGAATTTTTTATACTTAAAGAAACAAAAAGCATCTCATATCCATCTTTTGTCGACGCTTCACGCGTCACCCCATGGACCTGAATCATCGCCTGCTTCGCCTTGATAATATCCCCGATTTGACTAACAGTTACTTCCTCTTCCTCTGGCTCTTCTTGTGTAGTTGGTAAATAAGAAAACGTTAGTTGCTCGTGTTTAATTGGTTGTAAATAAATTAAGGAAACATCTTTGCTCTCATCCGCCAATAAATGTAAACTTTGAATAGACATATGTTCCTCTATTGGCTTCAATGTTTCAAGCGTTTCCGTCTGTAATTGAAGATCTTTTAGGTTAATGGTATACGGTTCAGCCATTTTATTCGTAATATTGACATCTAACTGAACAAATTCATAACCTTCCGGAGCCTCCTCAACCCCATCTCCAGATGTTGTCTGTTGGTTAACAATTTTAATATCCAATTGATCGGTATAAGCTGATGGAGCCATTTTATACACCTTTTGGTGCCCCTCTTCAGAATCAGAAACAACAAAAGCTGTTGAATCCTCCTGATGCTTTATCTCCTTATCCTCAACGGATGTCAACTCCGTTAACTGTCTCACCCCAACCAATAATAACGTCATCACGCCAAAGGTCCACAACACCCGTTTACGCGTCTTTACCGATGGAATCCCCCATCTGATAATTACTTCTGGACTAAAAATTCCCGTAATAAAACATAAGAAGGAGCACAGTAACAAGATTGATTTTATGTCTGGCATATAAACTCCCCATTTCATCTTATTCTTACTCTTCATTATATCTAATTTGGCCCTCGATTAGTTCATCTCGCCTATTTTTCGCCAAAAAAAGAAAAGACATCTTTTACAAAACCAACACTTTTTTGTTTATTTCTGTCGGCTTTTTTTATTTTTCATCACAAAAAGAAAATTAAAAGCTGGCGCATTCACTTAAAAAGGGATGAACGCTAAAAACCGCGAAAATCCCTTTATGCCCCCTTCACTAATCGTGCAAAGGCGTGCTTTTCTTGATGATTTTGAAACAATTTAAACCAGGCACAAATCTCTAATGTAAAATCTAAAAAAGCAATGGTTTGCGCCGTAATAATATGACGATCGCGAACCAATCGTTTATCAATATAATTATCGCGTGGAAACGGATCTTGAATCCCATAAACATATTGATATTTCGTCGTCCATGTTGTAATTGGCGTGGTGTAAGTCGCCTCCTCTAAAACACCCGATTTCGCTAGCATAACCGTTCCTGCTGTCCCTATCGCAGCCAGTAATTTTCGCTCCTTATCACAACGCTTAATTAATCGCATCAATGACGGTTTAATATCAACTTCACGCCCCCCGCATAAAATCAAACCCTCTACCTCTAAATCAACGACCTCTGATAACGTACAATCTGGATCAAAATTAAAACCGGATTGTGATTTAATCACGCGATCTTCATAAGCAACTGTAATAATATCTTTCCCCGCATCTGTGTGCAAAACATGACAAATAAACGATATTTCATAATCCGTCATCCCGTCAAATAAAAAAACTAAAATCTTCCCCATATTATGCCCCCATCTAACTTCATAACTATTATCCTCATTGTAGTGTACGCCAGCTGGTATTGTCAATGCCTTCCACAGTAACGGTGAATAATAGAAATAATACGTCTTTAAATAGGTGGTTTCGACAGTCAAAAAA
>DKYS01000098.1:6610-6949 GCA_002493395.1 Turicibacter sp. UBA7094
TGCTTCCTCTCGCGTTTTAAAAATGATCACGGCTTTTTCTTCTCGAATCGATTGTAACAGTTGATAGATTTGTGGGAGTCTCTTTTGTGGAAAATTAATAATGTGCTGTTTAAATTCTGCATCAAATTCCTGTTCAATCCACGGTAAATCTTCACGTTTACGACCTATCCGAGAAGCCGCTCCTAAAAGACACAAATCTGTCGGATAATCGAGTAAAAAAACCGTATCACACGCTGCTAAACGGCGTACTAATGTTCGGCTATAATTTCCATCAATAATCCATCGCTCTTGCTTTAAAAGTTCATCTAATCGATCATCAAATTCTTTTTCTGAAAGATG
>DKYS01000098.1:7295-14005 GCA_002493395.1 Turicibacter sp. UBA7094
TCTCGCAAAGGTACTTTTTCCTGCACCCGGACTCCCAATAACAAGTACTCGCTTCATGGCTACACCTACTCCCTTCTCTATCCTCTTCTAAGCACCCAATGGACGAATAAAAAGGGCACTTTATTCTAAAAGTGCCTCTTTCTTCTTTTATCTTTTACGACCCAGTCCCATTTTATGCTCAGCTTTTTTTACTTTTTTATAAGCTAACTGGTTTGCTTTCTTCGCTCCCGCATCAAGCACTTCATCGATAACCGTTGAATTTAACAATTCTTTCATGCGTTGTTGAATGGGTTCTAATTCTTTCACCACTACTTCAGCTAAATCAGCTTTAAACTGACCATAGCCACACCCCTCATAGCGAGCCACAAGAGATTCAATCGATTCAGAGGTTAGCGCGGAATAAATGTCTAATAAATTTGAAATTCCCGGTTTATTTTGACGATCATAAGCAATCACACCGTCTGAATCCGTTACCGCTGACTTTATTTTTTTACGAATCACATTCGGTTCGTCCGTCATCAATACAAAATTACGTGGATTATCATCTGACTTGCTCATCTTTTTGGTCGGATCTTGCAAAGACATCACGCGCGCTCCCCTTTTCGGAATCCATACTTCCGGAACTTTAAAGGTTTCCCCAAAACGGCTATTAAAACGTTCTGCCAAATCACGGGTTAATTCCACGTGTTGTTTTTGGTCATCTCCAACAGGGACAAAATCAACATCATATAACAAAATATCCGCAGCCATCAACACGGGATACATAAATAAACCTGCACTAATTCCTTGACCTTTCGCAGCTTGCTTTTGAACCTTATCTTTATACTGAGTCATGCGTTCAAGTTCGCCCATTGACGTATTACACGTTAACATCCAAGCTAATTGAGTATGACCAGGTACCTCTGACTGAATAAAAATCGTGGCCTTATTTGGATCAAGACCACATGCCAGATAAAGCGCCGTCAACTCCTTAATGCGCTTACGAAGTTCTAAACGATCTTGGGGAACCGTAATCGCATGTTGATCTACAATAAAGAATAAACATTCATGCTCATCTTGTAACTCAACGAAATTTTTTAATGCACCTAAATAATTTCCAATCGTCAACGTTCCTGACGGTTGAATAGCTGACAAAATTCTTGACATTTTATCGTCTCCTTTATCATTGAAATTCCATTTTTTTCCACGGTCCATAAAAAAAGTCCCCTATCTACTGATAGAGGACGATTAGACCGCGGTACCACCTCACTAAAATAACGATAGACGTTATTTCACTTTAAACGGTTAACGGTCGTTATCCGGGTTCCCTACTTTTATTCAGGTTCCACTCCTGAGCCCATTCATTTAAGCTATTTATCGATTCGCACCACCCATCGACTCTCTTTAAAATAGTCCTTAAATTACTATTTCTCAATCAAAGCATTTTTATTTAATTCCATTTTATGAAAAGTCCTTCTGTTTGTCAATTAAAAAGAAAAATCGTCCTCAAAAAGTTCCGTTAATTCCTCATTACTTAATTGATTAATAAAAGTTTCCCCTTCTTGAACGACAGCTTCCGTCAAGTCTCGTTTTCGCTTTTGCAATTGCTCAATCTTTTCTTCAATCGTATGTTTCACAAATAATTTAAACACTTGCACTTTCTTTTCTTGTCCTAATCGATGGGCGCGATCCGTCGCCTGATTTTGTGCACTCATATTCCACCAAGGGTCATAGTGAATCACAACATCGGCCCCCGTTAAATTTAGCCCTGTTCCCCCGGCTTTTAAGGAAATTAAAAAGACTGGTGTTTGATCTGAATTAAATTGCTCTGTTAACGCCAAACGCTCACTTGTTTTCGTTGCCCCTGTTAAGATTAAGTGTTCAATTTCTTTTTGTTGCAATGCTTTTGATAAAATATCTAACATCGACGTAAATTGAGAAAAGATTAAAACTTTATGTCCGGTTGCGATACATTCTTCGACTAACTCCAAACATAATTTTAACTTCGCACTCTCACCTGTATAATTTTCTAAATATAACGATGGATCACAACAAATTTGACGTAAACGCATTAATAAGGCCAAAATTTTAATACGGCTTCGTTCAATTCCTTGGACTTTAATTTCCTCTGTCATTTCCGCTTTCATTTCATAAACCATCGCTTGATATAACTCACGTTGTGTCTTATCCATCTCACAATACATACTCGTTTCAATTTTTTCAGGTAACTCTTTAAGCACCTCTTTTTTCAAACGACGTAAAATAAAGGGAGCCACCTGTTGATGAATTCGACCTAATAAATTTAAATTTTGATGCCTCATCACTGGAACTTCATACTTTTTCTTAAATTGCGTATACGTTCCAAAATATCCCGGTAAAATAAAATCAAAAATGGACCATAAATCAGCCAATGAATTTTCAATGGGTGTCCCCGTTAAAGCAAATCGAACGTCACTTCTAATCTTTTTAACCGCCTTAGAACTTAACGTACTATGATTTTTTATGTAATGCGCCTCATCTAAAATACAATATCTAAATCTTTGATTTTCATAGCACGTAATATCCCGGCGAATTAAGTCATACGACGTAATCACAACGTCAACACTCAAGCTTTTGAGGATCAACTCTTCCCGGACTTTAGGGGTTCCTTGAATAATCATCGTTTTTAACGTCGGTGCAAATTTATGAATTTCTCGCTCCCAGTTATAAATCAACGAACTTGGCGCCACAATCAGCGATGGATAGTTAAATTGCCCTTGTTCGGATAAAATAACTGAAATAACTTGTAATGTTTTTCCAAGCCCCATATCATCCGCTAAAATCCCGCCCATTTGATATTTCGATAACGTCTTTAGCCAACGATACCCGGTCTCTTGATAATGACGTAACGTCTTTTCAAGTGGTGCTGGGACTTTAAAATCAGCCTCTTCTACTTGGTTAAACTCCTCAATGAGCGCATCAAACGAGGCCTCTCGTTTAATAGCAAGCGATGGACTCGCCTTTATGAGCTGATCTAAATAAAGTGCCCGATATTTAGGAATTAACACTTCTGTTTCCTCTAACTGCGTCTCTTCAATCCCTAAGTCATCCATAAACGCAGCCAACTTTTCAATCGCTTCATTTTTCAAATTAATAAACGACCCGTCTTTGACACGAAAATATTTTTTGTTTTGGCGATAAGAAGCCAAGATTTTTTTATATTCCGCAGCCGAAAACTCTAACTCCTCAAAATTTAAGCTCAACCAGTCATTTTTCATCCCGACTCCAACAGAAAAACTTTTTGGATCTTTAATTTTAATCGCTTTAAATGTTTCGGATGCATAAACTTTCCCGACGGTTTTAAGCGTCTCGATTCCATCTTGTAAAAAAGAATAAATCGTCTCTTCATCTTCTAATACATACGCTGTTGACGTTCCTTTTTTAAATAGACACTGTTCAATTAAGGCTAAAATCTCCGCCTCTTTTTGCGCATCTCTTAAAATAGCTCCTGATGGCGCCGCCGGTTCATGGATTTTAATCACCGTTTCTCCGTAACAAAAATGCACGTCTAATCCGATACTTCCACGTTTTAGTGAATCCAGATAAAACCTAACCTCCAACGGATAAACTTTAAATGTCTCGTACAGAGAATGAAGAGAAGTCTCCTTAATATAAGGCTCAATTTTAGGAACAACCAGTGATAAAAAGCGAGACATATGCGTCTCATTCATTTGCAATTCAAAATGCGACGATTGCATCAACGTCTTCAAAATCGGAAAAATTTGTTTAACAAAACTTTCACCACAGCGATAACTCTCACGCTCACAAAAAATATAAGCGTAGTCTTGCCCTAGGACCAATCGAAAAGGCCCCAAATTATGCGAAAGATAATACGATTCTCCCTCTTGAGATAAACGAAATTCAATCGCCGGTTCATAAGGATGCAACGTCATGACCGGACTCGCTAACCCACCTATCTCACAAGCTAATGTCTGTCCTTGATAAAGCTCATAAAACTGATCAAACCACCTTGGCGTTAAAGACAATATTTTCGTTGCCTTAATCGGACCTAAAGTTGGTAACTGCTTCGCATAGACATCATACTCTTGAACAAGGTCACAAATAAATCGTGCAAGAGGTCGAGATTGTTTTTCAAATTGAAGAATCGAATGTTTAAATTGAAGCTCCTTTCCATAGCTTACCACATTCTCATTTAAAATATCCGTGGCTAATTTATAAATATCACGAACGACATACGCCCGCTGTGTTTTAACCGATACCTCAAACCCCATCTCTTCCTGTGTATCGCCCATCATTAATTTAGGCGATAAAATAACATCCTTTTCATACCGTTCATGATGAATCATTGCTGATAATTGTGACTCATATGAGGTCAATAACTCATCAATAAGCCCGTCCTCTTCATTTCCCGCTGAATGAATCACTAACTTATTCCGAATTTGGTCATCATACACTTTTAACAACACCGCAATTGTATGCTTACACGACCCAAAGTTAGATAAAAAAGTCCCACAATCACACTGGTCATGAATAATTTTACTCTTATCATCAAGGTTAATTAAAATATGATAAGATTGCCCATCCTCTTCTACCTCAGCAAAGATCTGATATAAATCAGTTGAATCATAAGTCACATAATATTGAATTTTTCCCCCACTGTTATAAAAGGTTTGAGCACGCGAAAAAACAGCAGGATTGGCTGCCCGATTTTTAATCCGTGTTTGGCTTAAGTTCACGCTACTCACACTCCCATTCTACATTTATTTTTTTATTTTACCATAAACTGTACCTAGATGAAACGAGAGATCCTTTATTTAATAGGATTAGTTTTCTCCAACACCCCGTATTTTATGACTAAAATTCCAAAAACAATTGAGAAATTACCTCCCTTAATAGCGTAATTTGTCTATCCTCTTTGCCCCCGAATTGTTCATGATAACGAATGAATAACGCCTCTCCCCCCTCATACAAAAATTTCAACTGTTCACGAGTCATTCCTCCTCTTTCCTTAAACAAAGGAGAAATCTCACCCGCTAACTCTCCGTAAATATTCTGCAACTCATTTTGCCGCCACTGGTGAGCGAGCCCATCCTTATTTTTAAAATGACGAGTCAGTACAAGAAGGTGCGTATAAAAGGTGAGCCTCTTCTGACCAAACGCTTGCTCGCTCTTTAATCCCTGTGCTTCTTCTCTTTGCACCCCTTTATTGCGATCCATTAACACTGTGTAACCTCCCGTTACCATCGACCGCTTTTGGATAAACTGAAATTGGCATTCCCATTTAGACTGAAAAATCATGCGGCAATAAAAAGACTCCTCTAAAAACCACTCCTTCTCGACATGTAAAAACGGCCCAATCACATGTACCCAGTCTAGTCGCATAAAAAAAGCGAGCGGATCCTGACACAAAACTAAAAATGAATCAACGGATTCACCTTGTGAAGGTTTGAAATAAAGTGCCTCCACCATGGGTTGCTGACATACCATCTGATAAACAGCCCATAACTGATGATGATGCAACATGTTTCTCCCCTCCCCATTTAACAGATCAACCATCCTTAAAAACAAATAACGCTTTGATTAACCGTCACCCATCAAGTCATTTCTATCGCCTCTATTTTTAGATTATGAGCCCAATCTTTAAACGTTACTTTTTCATGACCCTAGCGGTATTCATTCCTTTAAAGGTATATATTTAGGATATTATCTAATTTTTACATTATTTTTTTCATTAGAAATTCAGATAAGTTTTTACATTGGAAAAACCACTCATTAAGTTCCTTGTCGATTGATTTTAAATCAAGAATGTTTCTCATTAAATCCAAAAATAAAAAAAGGGTTATCGTGGCTGTTACTTACGGTCACGATAACCTCTGATTCGAGAAAAATAATTTTTTCTTTTTTGTTCGTCATCCGATAATTTTAATTTAACCGTATGATGACTATTAGACGAAATGACTTGTTTTGTTTCTTTCTTTAACGATGTTAGATGTTCTCTCATGATTTCACGCACCTTTACCTTTTTCTATTTTATCGTATGCTAAAAACCTTCATTTGGTATCTTACGCATTAAACAGAAATAAAAGAATGTTCCTTTAACAAAGTAACACCCCTCATTTCTCTTTTATTTTTAACAAATAATATAAAATCATTCATTTTTTAGTTAAAAATGAATGATTTTTCAAAAGAAATTTATTCTATATTAGAGTTTACCATAGATATTCTAATTTTCTTTCTCTGTTTTCTTATCTGTGCATGGTGCTTTAAAACCGATAAATTGTTGCTCCTCTCTTATTTTTTTTGACATTTGTGCCATATGTTTTTGAATTTCATCGACTTCGTCTTGTGACATCAACCCTAATTCTACATATTTATCTAATAATTTTACTTTAGCGACGTTCACTTTGTCATATAACTCGTAGATTTCTTCTTTTTGATCGTCAGTTAATTGATTAAATTTTTCTTGCATTTCTTTATAATCCGCTTCAAATTGATTTTTAATCTCCTCTTTTTGTTCTTCTGTTAATTGAGAGGGATTTGGTGCTTGTTGGACCTCATCCTTGGCATATGCCGTCAATCCGAGTGTTGTTGCTAATAAAGTTGCACTTAAAGCCATGTGTATTTTCTTCATCTTCGTCGTCTCCTTTCAAATTCTATGACACTATTATTGTTCTCCAGTTTTTAAAAACTTTGTGTGACAAGTTTATGAAAACAAAACATTTTTTTCCTCC
>DKYS01000098.1:14296-17715 GCA_002493395.1 Turicibacter sp. UBA7094
CTTAACTCCTATCCTCTAATTTAGGCCACATGAAAAAACCTCATCATTCTTAACAACGACGAGGTTTTTTCAATATTTGATTGGAAGTCATATCAACGACGACAAGATGAGGTCGATTAAACAATCGCAATCTTCCTAGCCCACGACTCACGATTAATTTCATCTGACCTATCGAATAAACACCAGAACTATAGGTTGGAAAAAACTTTCGTTCTGGCGATAAAAGACCGCCAACAAAAGGAAGCCGCAAAACACCCCCATGAACATGCCCCGAATAAACATAGTCAAAGCCGTGTTTTTCATAAAGAGGGGCTAAGAACGGAGAATGTGCCAGTAAGATATTAACAGAACTCGGGTCTAGTATCGGGAAAACATGTGCCAAATCTGTCATCTCTTGGTGATGAGCGCAATCTTTAATACTTTGGGGAACCGCCTCATAGTGAGTTAACGGAATCGTCAATCCATAAATAACGATTTTCTCACGACCAAACCTAACAGATTGAAACGTATTATCCAACATAATCACCCCTTTGTCTGTTAACTGTTTGACATATTCATCATACCAAGGGGTAGAATGCGTTAATTGATCATATTTTGCTGTTGTTTCATGATTACCTTCAATATAAAAAATAGGGTACTGCCCTTTCAATCCATCAACAATATCTAAAAAGGGCGTACCATGCAAATCCGTAGAAGAAACTAAATCTCCCGTAGCAAAAATTAAATCCGGGTTTAATTTTTTTATTTTCTTCACTAAACGGCCGTTTTTTGAGCCAAAGGACTTAGCGTGTAAATCTGAGAGTTGGACAATTCGTAACGGTCCGTCCTCTCGTTTTAATTTATCTGTTTTCAATCGATAAGTTGTTGTTGACAGGCTATTTTGTTCAAAATAAAAAAACAAAAGAAGTCCACCTAAAATAATACCTATCATTCTTTCTCTCCTCTTATTTCGTTTGATTTCTCCTCTTACACTTAAAGGAGCATAGAGACCAAGCGATACACTTTTTCTTCAAATCGCACCCAAACCGGTTTATTCTGCTCGTACGAATCGTCAGCTAACCAACTATTTTCTAAATCTTTCTTAAATTGGGCAACGACTTGATTCGTTAATTGTTGATCATAAATAAACGCATTAATTTCATAATTAATCTTAAAACTGCGTTGATCGATATTGGTTGAACCAATCGTACAAACTTGCTCATCAATAATAATAACCTTAGAATGTAAAAAACCTTCGTAAAAATAAACATCGATGTTTGCCTCCCGTAATTCTTTAATAAAGGAGGTCGTCGTTCGATAAACATAATGATGATCGGCAATGGTCGGAATCATGACTTCCACCTTTACCCCTGAATAGGAAGCAATCTTTAAGGTTTCTAAAAAGAGCATATCCGGAATAAAGTACGGCGTTTGAATTTTAACAGAACACGTCGCACTTTGAATCATTTTAACCAATGTCAGCTTAATATCATCCGTCGTCGTATCTGGACCGTCCGAAACAATTTGCATCGGACATAGCGTCGTTGACAACGGAGAGGCAAAATAACCATTTATATTGGCCTTTAAGTACTGCTCATCTTCTTTATTTTGACAAACCATCTCATAATCCTTTAAAAATCGATGTTGCAATTCCCACACCGCATCCCCGACTAAACGCAGATGGGCATCTCGCCAAGGAGAAAATTTAGGATCAAGGGACATATACTCCTTACCTATGTTCATTCCCCCTAAATATCCAATCCGACCGTCGATAACAACAATTTTACGATGATTCCGATAATTATAATTTAGCCCAATCAAGCCTAAAGCGGGTGGATGAAATTGATAGACATGTCCTCCGGCCTGAACAAGCGCATCAAAATACTTAAGTCTTGTTCCAAAACATCCGGCACTATCAAAAATAAGGCGTACTTCTACTCCGTTTGCCGCCTTTTGGGCAAGTAAATCAATGAATTGACGACCGACTTCATCTTTACGGATAATAAAATACTGAACATGAATCGAGTGAGTGGCACTTTCAATATCTTTAAATAATTGCTGATATTTACTTTTACCGTCCACAAAATACATAAAATCTTGAAATTGATATAATCGGCTTCCATTATAAATTTCATTAAAGTGAATGAGAGAATGAATCCTTTCATTAAATAAAAGCCCCCCTTCACGCCCCTGGCGTACGTCTTGATACTCGTTTAAAAAAAGGCCCTTTTTATTTGAAAGTGGTGCTCGCTCAAACAATAAATACATCACGCATCCGATAGGCGGAAGGAAGATTAAAAGCAACAGCCAAGCGAGCAAAAGGGCCGGCTCTTTGCGTTTATAAAAAATCAAAATAATCATAAAAAATAAATTAATCACCCGAAAAGCAAGCATCAGCATAAACAACATGAGGTTAGCCTCCTAAAATCAAACTTCCCCCGCTACTTCAAAAACAAATACCCAAACGCATAACCCGCATAAATAAACGCAAAATTCCAAATTAAAATTCCAACGGTTGAATAAATAGTAAACGTCAACAGATTCATACGAACAGTCCCAACCGTTAAAGACACCAGTGTCCTAGCAACCGGGATTAAACGGGCAATAAATACCCCCTTATCTCCATACGCTTCTGTATAACGAACAGCCCGATCAATCGCTGGACGCATCTGATCAAATCGATGATAAAACCACTCTAAAATGGGATGTCCTAAAAAGTAGCCTACGAAATAAAGTGCATAACTTCCGAGTAACCCCGCAAAAACAGAAAGAACTAACGCCGTCAAAAAGCTCACATCGTTTGCGGCAACTAAAAGGCCCGCAGCAGGCATAATAATTCCTGCTGGGAGTCCTGGTAAATTAAGATACTCTAAAAAAACAATCACGAATAAAAAAATTAGCCCATACTCTGAAAAATAGTCCAAAACAACTTGCATATTTTCCACCAAACTCCCCCTCTATCTTTCTTAAAACTAGTATACCCCAAATGTCACTAACCATTCATCATTCCATAAATAATCTGAATTTTTTTACAAAAAAAGCCTAAAGCAATCCCCTAGGCTCTTTTTATTTAAAGACGATAACCAAATTCATAAAACCAACCAACCACGTCACCAATCACCGTTGCATTCAGTGTATAAACAACAAATTGTCCTCGTTTCTCACTTTGAATTAAATCGGCATTTTTTAAAATATTTAAATGATGGGTAATCGATGGTTTACTCATGTCAAAACACGAAGCAATTTGCCCCGCCGTCATTTCACCTTTATTTAACTTTTTTAAAATGGTTCGCCTCGTTGGATCCGCTAACGCCTGAAATGCTTTATTCACTCTGACTTCCGCTGCTAATAAGTTAGCAAACGGACACCTCCTTTAATTGTATTTAATATCCTGCCTTTTGGCAACTTTCTAACTCAGGATCTTCTGCCTGGCTTAACTC
>DKYS01000087.1 GCA_002493395.1 Turicibacter sp. UBA7094
CTCGTAGCCCTGTTGGTCCCGTTGGCCCAGTCGCCCCTGCTTCACCTTGAGGCCCTGTTAACCCTCGAGGTCCTTGTGGTCCTCTTTGCCCAGGTTCTCCTTGCGGTCCCGTTGCTCCTCGTGGTCCCCGTGGTCCAGTCGGTCCCTCACATGGGCATACGATACAACAACCATATTGATCAGGACAACAATATTCTGATTCGTGGCGGCAATAATTTCTATCATTATTATCTTTTGTATAGTTTGACATTTTCTTCACTCCCTGATCGAAATAAAAATGGATAATTTATCCACTATATATATTATAAAAAAATAAATAATCCGACCCTAAAAACTGCCTATAAACTTAAATTAATAATTATTTCTATATTTATGAAAATAAGATTCTTTATTTACAAGAACATGTCTGAAACGAACAGAATGAGTGAAGAAAAAAAGGATTTGAAAGTTATTTCTTTCAAATCCTTCAAAGAGGAGACACCGATATTAGTCCGGTCGTTTATATATTTCAATGATTGTATCACCTTTATTTTTGAGCAACGAGGATTATTCTTTCACTTTCCTCAGTCGGTGCTTCATCTAAAAAGTCGGCAGAAATTTCTAAAACCTTAAATCCGATATCTTCCATCCATTGCACATATTCTTCTATCGCGAATGTCCGTTGATAATGAGTTTCTTCAAAACGTTCGTAACGATCCCCTTCACGTTTAAAGAAAGTTAATTCATGCTCAATACTATACGGATATTTTCCTTCACAAACGTGCCAAACATAAGTTAAATCAGGATTTGTATCTGCAAAAAGATAATCTTGAAAAATTTCTGTTACCTTAAATAACGAGTGAACATCAAAGATTAAAATGCCCCCGTCTTTTAAACTTTCATAAAGATGGCAGAATGTTTGAAAAACCTCTCGATCATTCTTTAAATAGTTCAAAGAATCAACATAAATAACAGCACCGTCAAACCCACTAAATCCTTCTAAGCGTGACATATCCTGTTGAACATATTGAATACCTAGTCCCTCTGCCAACGTTTTTTCATACGCCAAGGACAGCATTTCTTCTGATAAATCAATCCCTGTCACTTGATACCCTTCCTTCGCTAAAAGGATAGAGATCGTCCCTGTTCCACATCCTACATCTAATATGGAACTACCATGTGGTAAATATTGCTTCGTTTTAGCAATCCATTTATGGTAAGGAACATCCTGCATTAAAATATCATAGTAATATGAAAATGCCTCATATGCCATTAGACTAACATCCCTTCCACATTCACACGTGGAACATCTGCCCATAATTTTTCTAAATTATATTCTAAACGGGTTTCTGGCGTAAAAACATGAACAATGATTGTTCCGAAATCAGCTAACACCCACTCGGCATGATGTGCCCCTTCAATATGCTTTAGGCTTAATTGACTAATCCCATCTAAATCTTTTAATTCTCGAATAATCCCTTGTGCTAAACGATCATTTTTAGCCGTTGTAATAATCATATAATCATAAATTGGGGAATGATTTTTCATATCCAAAACAACAATATCATCTGCGTGTTTATCATCTAAAGCTTTTACAAACTGCGCTAAAATTTCCATATTAATCAACTCCATTATAAATACTGATAGTAATATTCATACGCTGCTAACGTATCTGGATGAATATCCGCTTTTGACTTCTGGCTTAAATAGGCGACAGTATCCGCCAACGTTTTAGCAACCGCCATATTTAAATCTTGCTGGACCAACTCACGAATAGAATCAACACCAGGTTGTGTCCGCCCCGGCTCAATATAATCAGCTAAAAAAATAATTTTTTCAAGCGTTGTCATGTTAGGACGTCCTGTTGTATGATATTTAATTGCATTCAAAATATCCAAATTCTCAATATGGTACTCCTCTCGGGCTATGATGGCTCCTACGGGAGCATGCCACACCAACGGACTATACTTTAAATAATCGGTTTCATTTGCCGACTCAAGCTTTTCCTTCAAACAATCATTTGATAAATATTTTGCAATATCATGTAATAAAGCTGCTAGTTGTGCAGATTCTAATGAAACCTGATACTGCATCGCCAATTTTTCACTCGTTGATACAACACCTAACGTATGTTCATACCGTTTACTCGGCAGCTGCCCTTTAACTTGTTGTTTTAACTCTTCTAACTTCATCACTTACCTCGGTAAAATAATCTGTTTCTTTTTACTCGACTCTTTATAAAAAACGATTGTTTTTCCAATTACTTGAACAACCTCAGCCTCAATCACCGACGCTATCTCCTCTGCAATTGACTTCGGTTCCTCCAAACAATTTTGTAAAACCGAAACTTTAATCAATTCACGCGCCTCTAATGCATCATAAACCGTCTTAATAAGGGCATCATTCACCCCATTTTTACCAACTTGGATAATAGGTTGCATCGTATGAGCGAGTCCCTTTAAATAACTCTTCTGTTTTCCTGTCAACATCTTGTTCACCTCTAAGCGCTTTTTTAACTTTCATCTATGATTTGGGGCGTTATCAAGATTTGCCCGCCTTTTTCAAGAAAGACTAAAATTGAATTGTGTCATATCTTTCCCGGTTTGTCAATAGCGGCCCCTCTTCAACGACTCCCTTTATCTTTTCAAAAGATCAAGGAGCTCCCAACTTATAGAGAGCAACACTTAATCAATAGTGGTTTCCTTTAATTACCTAGACTCATCTTTTAAATGAGAGAAGGACGCACTAAAACACCGACACCTTTTGGAGCCTGAATCACAATTTCTTGTCCAGCTCCCATCAACGTTATCCAACCTAATCCTGAAATAACAAGATCTGTCTTTTCATTCCCAATGTGATAGACATGTTTTTCCATTGGCGCTATTCCCTCTGCATTTTCAACAATTGGTTTTAAGACATTTCCTGCTTGTGTTTGCCACAGATGATCGGCTTTTTCTAATTTCGTCCGATGAATGTGCAAGGCGTTTGAAAAATGAGTAATAAACGATGTTCGTTCTCCTTTTACGAAATCCATTCGAGCCAATCCTCCAATAAATAACGTTTGTTGGTCATTTAACTGATAAACTCCCGCCTTTATTTCCTTTTTCGGTGTCATTTCTTTTAACACCTTTGGTGAGACATAGTGTGCTAATTGATGCTCATTAATGATTCCTGGTGTATCAATAATTGCTGTCTTTTCATCGAGTGGAATTTCAATAATATCGAGGGTTGTTCCTGGAAAATGTGAGGTCGTAATAATATCTTCACGCTCCTCTGTAAATCGCTTAATGATTCGATTAACAAGGGTTGATTTTCCAACATTTGTACACCCCACAATATAGACGTCACGCCCCTTGCGATATTTTTCAATCATCTTCATCAGTTCATCAATCCCTAATCCCTTTGCTGCACTCACTAAAGCAACATCGAGGGGCTTTAATCCCATCTCTTTTAATGACCGTCTCATCCAATGATTTAGTTTAGTTTTATTAACCGATTTCGGTAATAAATCGACTTTATTTCCAACGAGTAAAATATCATTTCCATTAATATGGCGTGATATTCCTGCAACCATACTCCCTGAAAAATCAAAAATATCAACAATATTAATAACAAGAGCATCAGATTCTCCGACCTTTTGTAAAATTTTCAAGAAATCGTCGCTCGTTAATGAAACATCTTGGACTTCATTATAATGTTTTAATTTAAAACAACGTTGACAGTAAATCAATTGCCGATCCATTTTCTCAATACTCGATTTAGGCGTATACCCAATTTCCTTTGGATCAGTTGTCTGAATGGTTGCCCCGCAACCAATACACTTTAATTCTTCCATAGCATCCTCCTTAACATTAATCTAAATACGGTGGTGTCGGTAACTGACGTTTCTTTAATCGTTTGACCACAAGTTTTTCTAATCGTCGGTTTAATTTCGTTGAACTTTCGTCTGAATGAAGATGAACAGGCTCTACTAAAATCATGTATAACCCGAGTCTTTTGGCTACTAAAACATCCGTCATCAACTGGTCCCCGATCATCACAACTTGTGAACGATTATATTGCTTTAAAATTCGACCTAACTTCACTTTTAACGGCTTTAACGCTTTATGATGCGCAGCTTTAATGTTTAAATCTTTCGCAAAATAAGCAACACGTTCCCGTTTATTATTTGAAACGATTATCACTTCAAACCCTAATTGGTTAGCTTCCTCAAAAAATTCCAGAATTTCAGGTGTAGGTGTCTGAACGGTCGCTCCCACTAACGTATTATCAAGATCGGTTAAAATGACACGTTTTCCTGCGTCCTTTAATTTTTTTAAATCAATCTGAAACACATTTTTGACATATTCATCTGCAACAAAATAACGAATCAAAGAACTCTCCCCTTTCATACTTTAAACAGAATTATCTCAAGTCGAATGACATTTTTCTACGTATTCATTTCATTTTATCATAAATTCACAATAGTTTTAAGTCTATCGACAGAAAGTTGCGCATATAATCTACTAAGTCGATCTACGAGGGAGGTTTTGCTCATGTTTTTATTTCAATTTATCGCCTCGCTCTTCTCAAATCTTGTACCTTTAGTCGGTGCGATTAACAATCAAGCCTTTCCAAGTCCATTGAGTGCAGAAGAGGAAAAGTATTATCTTGAGCAAATGGCTAATGGAGATAGAGAAGCGCGTGAAAAACTTATTGAACACAATCTAAGACTCGTTGCCCATATCGTTAAAAAGTATCAAAATCAAAATGGGGATAAAGAGGATCTCATTTCGATTGGAACCATCGGTCTGATTAAGGCTATCGATTCCTATTCTCCAGATAAAGGGACTAAACTCGCCACCTACGCTGCACGCTGCATTGATAATGAGATTTTAATGCTATTTCGTTCCACAAAAAAATCAAGAAATGATGTTTCTCTATATGATCCCATTGGGTTTGATAAGGAAGGAAACGAAATTTGCTTAATTGACGTGGTAAAAGATGACGGAAAAAACATTAACGACGTTGTCATTCAGCAAATGGATTTAGAGAAAATTGAGAAAAACTTAGGTCAACTCACCGAACGTGAACGCGATATTATCGTTCGTCGTTTTGGACTCGGGAAACACAAAGAAGAAACTCAACAAGAAATCGCCGATTCTTATGGCATTTCTAGAAGTTATGTTTCGCGAATCGAAAAACGTGCGCTTTTAAAACTGTATCGTGAATTTATTAAAAGCTAAAATCAGAAAAAAGGGGATAAGAATCCCCTTTTTTCTTATTCTCTACCTTTAAAATTCTTATAATCGACGACGATAGTTTGCATCTGATGGCATTCGCCAATCTGTACGCGGTGACAACGAAATATCTAATACTTTAGGGCCATCTGGCATAGCAGAACGTTTAAATTGTTGTGAATAAAAACGACGATAGAAAATTTGTAAATACTCTAACAATTTTTCGTCTGAAAACTCACCTTTAAAGGCCTCTTTCATTAAAAGATAAATACGGTCTTCAGGATCTCCGTTATTTAACATATGGTATAAAATAAAGTCATGAACATCATATTTACCAATGATATCCTCTGTGTGTTGTGGCGTGTTAATTAATTCTGGTGAAATTGGGGTATCCAAAATATCTGCTAACGTTTCTTGCAATAATTTTGCATCTTCTGGATTGACTGTTAACGCCTCTGCCTCAAGCAGCATAAATTGTTTCACCATAAACTTCACCAATGTTTTAGGAATCCCAGCGTTAATCGCATACATCGACATTTGATCGCCGTTATAGGTACACCATCCTAACGCTAATTCTGACATATTCCCTGTTCCTAAAACGAGTCCATTCATTTTATTGGCTAAATTCATTAAAATATTCGTCCGCTCTCTTGCCTGAGCATTTTCATACGTCACATCGACGATTTTTGGATCATGCCCTATCGTCTCAAAATGAGAAAGCACAGAATCTCTTAAATCAATATCATGATGCTTAACCCCTAATACTCTCATCAAATCATTCGCATTTTTATTCGTCCGTTGAGAAGTTCCAAATCCTCTAATCGTATAAGCAATAATGTTTTTGCGTGGTAAACCTAGGAGATCACAAGTTTTTGCCGCTAAAAGGAGTGCAAGTGTTGAATCTAATCCTCCTGATACCCCAATTAAAATAGTTTCTAACCCTGTATGTTCAATTCGCTTGGCAAGCCCTGCCATTTGAATATTCATCATTTCTTCAAAGGCATCTTTTAAATCCACTTTTGGCACAAATGGCGTTGGGTCAATCATGCGCTCAAACGTGTACGCCTTATTTTCAACTAAATGAAATGGGATGTGCTTAATATAATCCATATTATCTTCAGCACTTTGTCTAAACGATGAAGAACGTCGACGGTCAAATTGAATCTTTGAAATGTCTAAATCTGCAAACATAACATTTAAATCTTCACGAGAAAACATATCCGATTCTGCTAATAGGGACCCCGTCTGAGAAATGAGGCTATGCCCACCGAAGACGCCATCCGTTGTTGATTCATACACGCCCGATGAACAATAAATATACCCGGCCACTAATTTCAAACTTTGAATTCGAACTAAGTCCCGACGCGTTTTACTCTTCAGATAAACTTCATTGCTTGTCGATAAGTTTAAGATGACATCAGCTCCATTTAATGCCAATCGTTGACTCGGTGAAGATGGCACCCATAAATCTTGACAAATTTCTACTCCAAACGAAATTCCTGAAGGATGATCAAAAATAAGATTTCCAAACGGAACTTTTCGACCTAAAAATTCAATTTCATCATAGTGCTTCACAATTTCATACCCGCGCGTAAACCAACGCTCCTCATAAAACTCCATATCATTAGGAAGGTAAAACTTAGGAACGATCCCCAAAATTTTATTTTTTTGAATGATAATGGCGCAATTATATAAATTTCGATGAATTGAAATTGGCGCCCCTATCGCACACACTCCCTCAAACGGATTATTTTCCAATAATTGTTCAATCGCCCCCTTCACATCTTGTAATAGGTAATCTTGAAACAATAAATCTTGGCAAGTATATCCACAGATAGATAATTCCGGGAAAACTAAAATTCCGGCTTGATGATCCTGTGCCCTTTGTAGGGCTCTTAACATGACCTCTACATTTGCGAAAGGATCCCCAACTGAAACTTTTGGCGATGATGTCGCAACTTTTAAAAATCCATGATAAAACATGAATTATTCACCTCTTCCATATAATTGATGTTGTCTAATATACTGCTCAACCTCTGTGAGCACTAAATCAGAACGATTTAAATTTTCCCGATACATTGTCGAAGAAACATTCAACGGTTTAAACGCATCTAATAAGATAAATTGCGTCTTAAATTCATAAAATCGTTTTTCTATAATTTGCTCAATATCAATATCATCCCGTCTAAATACAATTAATTTAAAAGACGTAATCAATTGCTCATATTGAAACCAGTTCTCTAAATCATTTAAATTATCTGCACCGATGATAAATGCTATCGTTTCACCCGGATGTTGCTTTTGAAGCTGAGTTAATGTTTCATAGGTCGTCAATACTTTAGTCGCCTGAACCTCAATTAATGAAACTGCCGCATGCTCTAATTGTTGACAAAGAAGATTTAACATCGCAACACGGTGCTTCGCAGCAATTAACCCTTTTTTAGGATAGGCATCACCCACCGGTAAAAAATAAAACGCTTGACACGGTACCTTTTTTAAAATATGCGCGGCGATCTCATAATGGGCAATGGTAGGAGGATTAAAGGATCCACCAAAAACAACGATCATTAGATATCACTCCTCTTTTTACTTCATTTTATTATGAGCCAAACAAATTCATTTCATCCACGAAACTGAAAAGAAAACAATCGTACAACATCGACGATTGTTCACCTTAATTTTAGATCATTGAAACAAGTTGCATCACCATGTCTGAAGATTCCTTCGCAGCAACTGTCAAGAACTCATTAAAGGATACATGAGACTCTTTCCCAGCAATATCCGATAACGCGCGAACAATAATGAACGGCTTTTCATAATGGTGACACACTTGAGCCACAGCTGCTGCCTCCATTTCGATTGCAATTACCGATGGACAATTTTTCTTAATCATTTCCATTTGGTCTGGTCGATTAATAAATGAATCTCCTGTCCCAATCATTCCTAACCAATATGTTTTCCCTACTTTATCTAAAATCGATTCCACCTTTTGAATCATCGACTCATTGGATTCATAGACGGCTGGCATTCCAGGAACTTGGCCGTAAGCGTAGTTAAAGCCTGTTACGTCAACATCATGATATAAAGTTCCTGATGAAATCACCACATCACCAATATTCGCTTTTTCGTGTAAACCACCCGCTGAACCCGTATTAATAACACAATCAATGTCATAGTGTTCAAATAAAAGCGTTGTAGCAATCGCTACATTCACTTTTCCAATCCCGCTTTTCAACAAGACAACATCTCGTTGATTTAATTTTCCTTTCGTAAATTCGACGTGGGCAATTGCTTTAACTTCTTCAACCTCCATTGCTTCACGTAATAAGGTTACTTCTTCTTCCATTGCGCCAATAATTGCAATTGTCATTGTTCTCAACCACCTTTTCAAATTTAATAAAAAAGAGCTGCAGGGAGGCAGCTCGGGTCTTATTGGACATTAACGATTGAAATAGTGACCATTCCTTTAGGAGTTGACACTATTGTCGTATCGCCTTGACGTTTTCCCATTAATGCTTGTGCAATCGGTGACTCATTCGAAATTTTCGAATCAAATGGATTAGCCTCTGCACTACCTACGATTTTATACGTGACCTCTTCTTTTGCTACATCATCGCGGTAAGTGACCGTTGATCCAATCGTAATAACGTCGCTTCCTTCATCCGATTCAATCACAACAGCATTTTTTAAAATATATTGTAATTCTTGAATACGCTCATAAACGATTGCTTGCTCTTCACGGGCTGCATCGTATTCCGCATTTTCCGAAAGGTCCCCTTGCGCACGTGCTTCTTGTAACTTAACTTTAATTTCTTCCATTCGCACTTGCGTTAAGTGATCTAATTCATCTTGAAACTTTTTAATCCCCTCTAGGGTTAAATGTTGCTGTTTTTCTTTCATTAAAAATTCCTCCGAATCAATTGAAACCAGTAAGATTGATTATTTCAACTATCTATTATACATGAACTTAATTATTTAGTAAACATTCTACCATTAATCTAATCAATGTGAACGGCCCTTAAATGACTATCTTTTTATATTATTCCAATTTTAGGATAGTTTATACCTTTTTTTCAATAAAAGATAGTTTTTTTTAAATAACGACCTTTTTCGTTCTCTAAGCACTTAAAATACTATTAATTTTAGTAATTAATAAATCAAGGGCCACCGCGTTTGTCTTTCCGTCTGGTACAATGATATCAGCATATTTTTTCGTGGGTTCAACAAATTCTTGATGCATTGGTTTAACCGATTCTATATATTGCGCAATCACCGACTCAATCGTACGCCCTCGCTCGGTCGTATCACGTAATAATCGGCGGATAAAACGAATATCATCATCACTTTCTACAAATATTTTAATATCCAATAATTCTCTAATTTTGACATCCTCTAAAACAAACAGTCCTTCAACAATAATAATTTTAGTCGGATTAACTTTTTCAGTCACATGACTGCGCGTATGCTGCGTATAATCATACGTTGGTTTTTCAATCGAATACCCGAGAATTAATTTTTTCAAATGCGTCACTAATAACTCGTTATCCATCGATAATGGATGGTCGTAATTCGTCTTAACCCGCTCTTCCATCGTCATATGACTTTGATCATTATAATAATCATCTTGACGTAATAATGTAATCGTACGGTCTGAAAAGGCATCATATAAAATACGTGAAACACTTGTTTTTCCTGAAGCTGTCCCACCAGCCACACCGATAATTAATGGTTTGTTCATTTTTCTCTACCTCATTTATAACAATATTTTTAAAAAAAGATTGAATAACGTTCTCTGTAGAAGAAATCGATATCCCATCTTTTTTAGTATTTTCTATTCAATACCTTTCAATTCCAAATATGTAGTATACACTAACTTTTTTTAAAATTCAACATTTTTTCGTGAATTTCGGCAGTGGGTGAGCACTTCTCTTCCTTAATTGCAATTAAAAGCCATAGCGAATCCGCTATGGCTTTTAATTATTTCATATGTTTACGCATCATATCATTTTTATAAACTTTAAATGGAACTTTAAATTTTAAAACTTGCTTTGGATGACGCGCCACTTCGAGCGCCTCACCACGTTCATCGAATAGCTCCTCAATGGTCATCACTTGGGTTTTAATTTTAGGACCAAAGAATTCCACTACTTCTCCCTTTTTAAAATGATTACGTTGTTGGAGCGTCACTTCCTGGGTCTGTTCATCATAATCAAGGACAAGACCAATAAACTCTTGCGTTGGATGCTCATCGCGATTATTAAACATCTGTTCTTCGTATGAGGGAATTCCTTCAAAGAATGCAGGCGCTGTTTCACGATTCGCGCATTTCGATAATTCGACTAATAACGATTCGTCAAAAACAAAATGGTCAGGATCTTCGCAATATAAATCAATTAATTTACGATACGTACTCACAACCGTTGCTACGTAATGAATAGATTTCATTCGTCCCTCAATTTTTAAACTATCAATTCCAAGTTCAATCATCTCAGGAACTGAACGTAATAAATTTAAATCTTTTGGGCTCATCGCAAACTTAATTTCATCTTCACCAAATAATCGAGACATTTCATTATCTTCTTTTTTAATCAAATCATACTCCCAACGGCATGACTGACAACATCCCCCCCGGTTAGAATCGCGGGCAGTCATATGATTCGATAACGTACAACGTCCAGAGTATGCAATACACATCGCTCCGTGAACGAAAGCTTCGATTTCTACATTCGTCTGATCCATAATTTCCTTAATCTCTTCTTTTGTCGTTTCACGTGCAAGGACGACGCGATGAAGTCCCTCTTGTTCCCAAAATTTGACCGCCATCACATTCATCGTCGATTGTTGTGTACTTAAATGAACTTCAACATTTGGCGCGACACGTTTACACGTTTCAATAATTAATGGATCAGCAACAATAATCCCAGATACTCCAATTTTACCCAACTCTGTTAAATACTCTTCAAGTCCCTCCATATTTTCATTATGCGCAATAATATTTGTGGTAATATAAATTTTTGCGCCATACGGTTTCGCAAACTCAACCCCTTCACGGATTTCTTCTAATGAAAAATTTTGCGCATTTGAGCGAAGACCAAACTCACGTCCACCAATAAAAACAGCATCAGCGCCGTAAACAACAGCAATTTTTAATTTTTCAAGTGATCCTGCTGGAGCAAGTAACTCTGGTTTTTTTACAATGACACGTTTTCCATCAATGATGGCTGATACTTTTTGTCTTGGCATAATGATGCACTCCTCCCTTAATTATTTATTTTTATAAATCGATGGTTTATAGAAAAATCCACGATCAAGAAGTCGGGCTGTCGGTTGAATTTCTTCCATTTTTTTATAAAGGGCAACTCCTACTTGTCGATACTTTACCTCATCTTCAAAAAATAAATCAATCGCAAAACGATACGCCTTTGTCACTGCTAATAAATATTCACGCGACTTTAAGACACCGTCAATTCGGAAAGCATCAACACCCGCCTCAATGAACTCAGCTAAATCATCAATCATGCAAACATCGCTTCCATTAAAGATATGTGTCCCTTGTTCATCTTCAAAAACAGGATAATATAATTGACGATCAGGGTCAAATAATTGAAGTCCTTGCTCACGTGATTGAACCGTTTGAACAACTTGTCCTTGAAACTTCAAATAGTTTCCAACCAAAAGACGACGAGATTGGAACATACAAATCGCTCCATGCACTAAAATTTCAATCTCACCTTTTGCATGACGCTTCGTTTCAATCACGGAATCTTTCATAAGCTCCGGCGCTAAGATGGTACGACGCACACCACGATCATACCAATAATTAACCGTGAAATAATTGGTTCCAAGCGTTTCACTACTCCATTGTAACGTCATATCGGGCATTATTTCTTTCGCTAACATATACGCCCCAGGATCAGAAAAACGTAAGGCGTCAATCTCCCATGTTTTTATCTCCTCTAGGTATTCACGCAATTCATTCAACAAGGCATTCGTCATTATCGCATTAATCGCGAGATAAACTTTCTTCTGATGACTTTTGATTAATTGAATCGCCGCATCTAACTCCTCTTTATTAAAATAACCGGCTAAACGTAACCCAAACTTTTCATCACCGACAATAAAAGCATCTGCACCCGCTTCAATTAAAGCTTCAATCTCATCTAGGTGATGAGGTGTCACAACTAACTCTGGTTTTTTCATTTTATCAACTCACTTTATCAAACTAACTTTTAAAATTATTTTGCATTCTTACACAATTAAAGGCGTGACTTTCTTCACAAAAAAACTCCACCCCTCCAACATCAAAGACTCGCTTGTTGATATAAAACTGCCCCACTCAACATGAGCACAGCCCCTTTTAACAAACGAACGATTTCTTTGAATTGGTTTACTTTAAAACATATAGTGGCACTCTATGATTATAAACCACTTGCTTTTTTTTTGCACTTATTTTGGCTTAATTTGTTCAAAATAATCACATCTTCACTTAAAAACCATCGCTAGTTAGCGATGGTTTTTAAGAACCTCTTTATTTTTTTTCAGGCTAACAGCAACCCCATCTCCTATCGGTAACAATAACGTATCGTAGGCTTCATGATGTGCCAACCAATCATTATAGCGGTTAATTTTTCGAACTAACTGTCTTAAATTACGACTTTGTTTTTGCTGGTGGTCAAAAATATGCCCGTGAAAAATCAAATTATCACTAATAATCATCCCGTCTTCTTTTAATAAGGGTTCATATTTTTCAAAAAACTTTTGATACTGCGCTTTCGCTGCATCAATAAAAATCACATCATATTTTAAAAGTGGCAAACTCTCATTCTTAATCTCAAGTGCATCTGCCTCAATTAAAGAAACTTGATTTTGAAGGTCCGCCCGCTTATGGTAAGAGACCGCTTCTTGATAGCGCGTCTCATCACGCTCAATACTTACAATTTTTGTATGGGGTAAATGTCTGGCCATCATTAATGACGAATAACCAATCGCCGTCCCAATTTCTAAAATGGATTCAGGATTTTTAATGCGTAAAAGTTGAAGCATCAACTCAAGTCCTTGTTCTTGAATAATGGGTACATCGTGTTCTTCAGCATACTGTTTCATTTCTAGTGAAAGATCATCATGAATGATGGTCTTGAATCGACTCATTAACTCTAATAATTGTTCATTCATTTCATTACCCCCTTATTGTGGTCGACACACGTTAGTTCCGGCTTCATATGAAGGAAGTAAATAGGCACGATAAAAGTCCATATGTTCCTCATAAGTTTCAAAGAAATGTGTTTTTCCATCCACACAGCCATACATATCCGCTATAAAATACAAATACGAATGACTCGCGGGTTGTAAAACAGCCTCAACCGCATCGATAGACGGACTACTTACCGGACCAATTGGAATCCCTTGTGTCACATACGTATTATATGGAGATGGCGTCTGCGTCATCGCCTCAGTCACTCGAACTGCATGTTCACCAAGCGCATATAGCACCGTCATGTCGCTTTGTAAATACATACCTGTTTGAATTCGATTTAAAAAGACACCTGCTACCATCGGCATTTCCTCTGTGTTTTGAGTTTCTCCCTCAATAACCGACGCTAGAGCCATCACCTCGTGAATACTTAACTCATTGGTATCAAATAGTTCACGCAGCGGATCTAGTTTTTGTTTGGTCACATCTAACATCTGACGTGTTAACTCATCAACGGTATGCGCCCCTTTAGAAAATGAATACGTAATTGGGTAAAAATACCCTTCAAGTGGATATTTAATTCCCTCCTGTAAAATATCTTCCGTTAAAAACCAATAATCATTAATGAGTGTCATTAAATATTCTTTATTTTTCCATTCAGTTAATAAATCCTCTGCCGTTAATGCCACTAACGGAGATACATTTACTGCAATATACTCTAAATCATACCCTTCGGGAATGGTTACTTTAACCATATCTGGTTCAACAACGAGCCCTTTTTCAAACTTTTGATACATTTGTTCCAAAGTCATCGAGGAGGATACTTCATATTCACCGGCCTGAATATGAGACCAATCATGAAGACGAACAAGTAAATCGGCCATTTTAGGATGTTTAATCACTCCGAGTTGCGCCAACTGTTGATTAACTTTCTTCGTCGTTGTTCCAGGTTCAATTGTATAATTAATCACTGTGTTATCCTCGGAATTTACCGGCTTAACTGTTGCATAATACAAATAACCGCCATACAAAACGACGGCCAGTACAACAGCAAGCCCCATCCAAGCAAAAACACGCATCGCTTTACTCATCTAATTTCACCTCTAAAATAAACAGTGCGAGGATAGAGACAGCTCCACCCCCGCACTGCTTTTTATCAATTATTATTCACCTTCGGCTTCTTCATCTGCTAAAAATGTATTAATGACTTCTTCGATCATATCCCATTCAGCATCTGTTTCAACAGGTAATAATTCTCCACCTTCATTGTTGCTACTTGGAACATAAGCTGAAACATGTAAATCAACATTTCCATCTGCATCTTCATGTTCCGCTCCGACTGGGTAGTAAACAACATATGATTTATTATAATCATCTGAATCAAATGTGAATAAAATCTCACATAATAACTCATTTCCATTTTCATCAATCACTGTTAATTGGTTTTCATCTAACATTACTAACACCTCTTATTTTTATTACACGAATGAACGTGCTTTACTCGAATCTAAATAACTTTGTAAAATAATCGTTGCCGCCATTTTATCGACAACTTTTTTACGTTTTCCACGACTAACGTCCGCTTGAATTAACACGCGTTCGACTTGCATCGTTGTTAACCGCTCATCCCATAAAATAACTGGAACCTTTGTGGCTTCTTCTAGTTTTTTGGCAAATTCTTGTGTGACTTGGCCGCGCTCACCAATCGAACCATTCATGTTTTTAGGCAACCCTAAAACAATGGTCGACACCCGTTGCGTGGTCACTAGTTGTTGAACGTGTAAAATTGCTTTTTTATAATGATTTTCTTCGAAGCGGAACGTCTCGACCCCATGGGCCATCATCCCTAAGGCATCGCTAATCGCAATGCCTACTGTACGAGTTCCTAAGTCTAGTCCAAGTATTTTCACTGTCTAGTCTCAACAAACTTTTCTAATAAAACTTCGATAATTTCATCACGTTCAATTTGTTGGATTTTATTGCGCGCTCCTTGATAACTAGAAATATATGCAGGGTCTCCTGAAATCAAGTATCCAACCACTTGATTAATCGGATTATACCCTTTAGTTTTTAACGCTTCAAACACATCGACTAAAATTAATTCAACTGCTTCGTTTTGATTTAATTTATCTTCAAGTGCCTCATTGAGCATCATCGTATGATTTGAGATCATCACATTCACCACCCATAAATAGTCCTTAACTTTATTTTACAATATTGTTTTAGGGATGAAAAGAACTATAAATTATTTTTTAACCATTCATCAACACTTAATAAGGCATCCGCAATTTTACTAACATCTTTTGCACCGGCTTGTGCCATGTCTGGGCGTCCACCTCCGCCTCCGCCGCAAACACTCGCAACTTCTTTTACGATTTTACCGGCATGAACTCCTTGTTTGACGTAATCGGCAGTTACCCCACAAGAAATAGCCACTTTTCCTTCAGAAGAGCTTGCTAAAACAATAACTGCTGACGTCAATTGTTGCTTGAATTCATCGATCATTTGGCGTAAATGATTCATGTCTACGTCCACTAATTGCGCAGTTAAGACTGTTAATCCATTCACCTCATGTGTATTATGTACAATTTCTTTCATTTTTAAATGTGATAACTTCGATTTTAACGATTCATTCTCACGATGAACCTCTTTTAATTCATCTAAAACACCTGACACACGTTCTTCTAATAACGCTGGTTTCGTTTTAAGTGTCTCTGATACCGTTGTAAAACGCGTAATGAAATGATTCATATACTCATAAGCTGCTTGAGAAGTCACCGCCTCAATACGACGTGTTCCTGCCCCGATTCCTGATTCTGAAATAATTTTAAATAAACCAATTTCAGACGTATTCATCACGTGGCATCCTCCACATAATTCGATGCTATAATCACCTGCTTTAACCACGCGAACAACGTCTCCATATTTTTCACTAAATAGAGCCATTGCTCCCATCGCTTTTGCTTCATCAATCGACTTTTCAAACACTTCAACCGGTAGTGAAGCCCAAATTTTTTCATTAACAATTGCTTCAATACGTTGTAGTTCCTCTGGTGTCAATCCTTGCATATTCGTAAAATCAAATCGTAAACGTCCCGCTGAAACTAAAGACCCCGCTTGATTCACGTGCGTTCCAATGACATCTTTTAAGGCTTGATGTAATAAATGTGTCGCCGTATGATTTTTTGTTAATGCTAAACGATCGTTGACCATGACAGAAGAAACAACTTCGTCATTTAAAGATAAAACTCCCTCTACCTCAACCGTATGTAAGTGTTGACCATTCGGAGCTTTGATCACATCTAGCACTTCTACGGTTGCCTTTTGAGTGGTCATACTTCCTTTATCTGCAACTTGTCCTCCACTTTCGGCATAAAATGGCGTGCAATCTAAAATAACTTGACCTGCTCCTGATAAGGAATCCACAACTTCCCCGTCTTTTAATAATAAGATGACGTTCCCTTTGGCTGTAAACTGTTGGTATCCAACAAATGTTGACGGTGTTTTAAAGTTCATTAGCGCCTCATTTTGAGATTGCATACTTGCCACATCTTCGCGCGCATTTCGAGCACGATCACGTTGTGCTTGCATCTCTTTGTCAAATCCTTCTTTATCTACACTAAAACCTGATTCTTCCGCATATTCTAATGTCAATTCATATGGGAATCCATATGTATCATAAAGCATGAAGGCATCTTTTCCTGAAATCACTTTTGTCTGGCTTTTCACCATTAACTCATTTAAAATCTTTTCTCCATCTGCAAGCGTTTGACGGAAACGTTCTTCTTCTGACTTAATAACTTTTTGAACCAATTCAATTTTATCGACAACATATGGATAGTAGTCTTTCATAATCTCTGCAACAACTGGCACGAGCTCATACATAAATGCACGGTCAATTCCAAGGTTCTTTCCATAACGGACCGCACGGCGTAATAAGCGGCGTAACACATATCCACGCCCTTCGTTTGATAATAATGCCCCATCAGCAACGGCAAAAGTAACGGTACGTACGTGATCGGCAATGACTTTAAAAGCAACTGCTGTTTCTTTTGTATACTTAACCCCTGAAATTTCTTCTGTTTTTCGAATAATTGGCATGAATAAATCCGTATCAAAGTTTGTTTCTACACCCTGTAAGACGCAAGCCATACGCTCAAGTCCCATCCCAGTATCTATATTTTGATTTGGAAGTAGTGGGTATTCACTTCGATCTAACCCTTCTTTTGAGTTAAATTGTGAAAAGACAATATTCCAAATTTCAATGTAGCGATCATTCTCAATATCTTCTTCTAACAAACGAATTCCAATATTTTCTGGATCATATTTTGTCCCGCGGTCAAAGAAGATTTCAGTGTTTGGTCCACATGGTCCTTCTCCGATTTCCCAGAAGTTATACTCTAACTTCACAATATGTTCTGGCTTAACACCAAGTTTGATCCATAAATCATAGGTCTCTTGATCATTTGGATAAATGGTAACGTATAATAAATCTTTGTCAAATCCAAACCATTCTGGTGAAGTTAATAATTCCCATCCCCAGGTCACGGCCTCTTCACGGAAATAATCTCCAATCGAGAAGTTTCCTAACATTTCAAAAAAGGTATGATGGCGTGCTGTTTTCCCTACATTTTCAATATCATTCGTACGAATTGACTTTTGAGCATTTGTAATCCGTGGATTTTTTGGAATCTCACGCCCATCAAAATATTTCTTTAACGCAGCAACCCCACTATTAATCCATAATAATGTTGGGTCATTGGCTGGAACTAAAGAAGCTCCTGGCTCGATCATATGCCCTTTTGATTTAAAGAAGTTTAAATACATTGATCGAATTTCTGAACCTGTCATATATTTCATCGTTTATCACCTCTTAAAATTGAGTATAAAAAAAGCCCTTATAGCTAAGGACGATTTGAACGCGGTACCACCTTATTTTTGTTTTACTCATCTAAAACAACACTTAAAGGCGATAACGGTGCTAACCGATAGGTTTTACCTACACTCCAGAAGTAGCGTTCGAGTATTTTTCATTAGGGTTTATCTCAGCCTAGAAACCCCTCTCTGTGGAATTACAAATCTCTACTTTCTTCTATCAACATTTTGTTATTCGACTCTATTTTAACGATTTTATGCCCGACTTTCAAGCCTTTTTTTACATTTCCTATGACTATTCCGTAAAACATCCCCCTTTTATGATAGAAAAAAACCTCCCCTAAGGGAGAGGTTTGTTAAAACGGCATCATATCGTGAAAACAATCTTGCCAATGTCCAATATTTCTACGATATTTTTTCATTTGACGTCGAATTTGTTTTTTATAGTGGCATGGATCTTCTTGATATGTCATTGTTGCCACGAATACCACGATAAATAATAAAAATAAGACGGCTTTTTTCATCCCATTCACCTCACTTCAACATGATAGTTTTAGTTTGGTTCATTTTGCTTTTTTTATGTTTAAAATTAACAAACAATCTTATATTTTATGACGTCTCATCCATAAAATCATACGGACTGATTCCCTCAAGCTCTACCTCATCTAAATAATCAAACGGAATCTCATGTTCCTTAAAATAATCAGCGAATGGATTTTCAATAGGATTCGCCTCTTTTTGCATCGCAAATCGTAATTTTAACGTGGTTTGCCGTTCGTCCCCTTCGTTTTTAACGCCTTTGGCTAAGGCTAAAAATTCGCCAATAATAATTAACGACTTTTTCGCTCGGGTAATCGCAGTATAAATCAATTTTTTTTGTAACATCACATGATAGGCATGGGTGATGGGAAGAATCACGATTGGGTATTCTGATCCCTGAGATTTGTGAACCGACACACAATACGCGTGGGTTAAGTTTTGCAAATCCCCTTTTTTATAGGTCACTTCCTTTGAATCAAAACTGGCGATTAGTTGATCTTCTTTCTCCTCGGTTTCATTTTTGTACGAGATTCCAATGATTTCACCAACATCGCCATTCATAACTCCTGTTTCTGGTTGATTTGATAATTGTAACACCTTATCCCCAATCCGAAACACGCGTTGACCAAATACTAGTTCCCTTTTAGTCGATTCATCCGGTGGGTTAAAAATTTGTTGTAGCATTTCATTAATTGCGTCAATACCGCATTCTCCTCGATACATAGGAACTAAAACTTGAACGTCATTAGCTGTATACCCTTTAGACAGTGCATTTTCAACAATCTTTTTTAAGTAAAGAGGAATTTGGGGCTGCGGGGCCTCGACGTATAATCGATCAGGCTTCTTTTGTCTTAAATCTTCCGGTAAATGGTTATTTTTAACAGCATGTGCTAACGAAATAATAGAAGAGTCTTGCGCCTGTCGATGAACGGTTACCAATCTCGTCAACGGAATCGCACCACTTTCAATCAAGTCCTTTAAAACTTGTCCAGGACCAACCGAAGGTAACTGATTATCATCTCCAACTAAAATAACCTGAGCTCCTGTCTTAATACTTTGAAACAATTGAAAAGCAAGTAGCGTATCGAGCATTGAGCTTTCATCGATAATAATTAAATCATATTCTAGCTGAGAACATTCGTCATGTTGAAAAACACCATCCACCCCATAACCGAGTAACCGATGGATCGTTGAGGCTTTAATCGACGTCGTTTCGGTCATTCGCTTAGCCGCGCGCCCCGTCGGTGCCGCCAAAGCAATAGGGAATGTTTTTTCAGATGTCGCATACTGACCGGGGTCTAAGGATAATTTATGAAGTGACGCATAAGCTTTTAAAATTCCTTGGACCACCGTTGTTTTCCCCGTTCCAGGACCCCCGGTAATAATACTAACGGGATGCTTCAATGCCATTTGGATAGCTGCTTCCTGTTCTTTAGAATAGGTAATGGCCATTTCCTGCGTTAACTTTTTAATTACCTCCTCGAGCTCATCATCACTGACTGGCTCCCTCTTTTGTAACCTTAAAATGGATTCCACAATTCCTTTCTCACTATTGACGAGCATCGGAATAAATAAAAAGTCTCCCTCAATATAAATTTTTTTCTTTTGAATGAGGGACTGAATCTGCTGGTCAATTTGAGAAAAATCAAGCAATTGTGACGATTTTTGATTTAGATACTGTAACGCACTTTGAACAAGTTGCTTGTGATAAACATATGTATGTCCTTTTTGAATGGCAATTTGATCAATGACGTAAAGAAGGGCGGCTCGAATTCGGCGAGGATCATCTAACGAAACACCAATCCTTTTGGCCAATTCGTCAGCCCTAACAAACCCGATGCCATCAATATCCTCAATTAACCGATAAGGATTCTCTTTAATCAAATCAAGTGCTTGATATTGATAACGTTTAAAAATTTTCATGACGAGTTTCGGACTTAAATCATACCCATACAACGGCGCTAAAATTTGCTCCGTCCCCTGTTGATCGACCAATGTCGCATATAACTTATCCGCCAACTTTTTCGATAATTTAGGGACTTCGTCTAAAGATTGTCGATTTTTCAAAATCACATTAATCGCATCATCGCCTAATGTTTCGACAATCTTTTCCGCTGTTTTTTTTCCAATTCCCTCAAAAATATCACTACTTAAATAATGAACAAGTGATGATTTTCCTTGAACCCTCACACTTTCGTAAGAGAGAACTTGAAACTGCCACCCATATTTAGGGTGTTTGATTAAATTCCCATTAAATTGATAAGGTTTATGAGAAACTAACTTCGGAAAATAACCCGAAACTGTCACTTTGTAATACGTTTTATTTTCTGTTAATCCGAGCGTTTCACATAATTTTTCTTCAACGGATTTGTAAGCGAGTTTAAGTTGCTCCTCAGGACATTGATGTTCAGTGACTAAAACCGTTCCAATGGAGAAGCCATTTTCCTCATTGAAAAAGATTGAATCTAAAAATATTCCTTGAATAGAGTTGACTTCTCCCATCACCCTCATCCTCTCTTAATACATTCGACGTTCGCCGTCTTTAAATGCTACTTCAATACGTCCTCCCCCTAAACAGACATCATCTAAATAAAACACAGCAGCCTGCCCCGGAGTCACGGCACGAACAGGAGTTAGTAAACGAACTTTTAACAGGTCATCTCCCATCCATTCAAGTTCAACCGGAACATCTGGTTGACGATAACGAAATTTAGCCGTACATTTAAAAACGCCTGTAAACTTTTGAGTCGGAATCCAATTGACATTCGATACATGCGCCTCATCCGCATAAACATACTCATTTTCAAATCCTTGACCGACGTATAAAATATTCTCTTCTAAGTTTTTCCCAATAACGAACCAAGCATCACCTTTTCCACCAATACCCAGTCCCTTACGTTGACCAATCGTATAATACATTAATCCAATATGCTCTCCTAAAACTTCTCCATCAAGAGTTTGCATTTTTCCAGGTTGAGCTGGTAGATAATTTTGTAAAAATTGGGTGAAATTTCGTTCTCCAATAAAGCATACACCTGTTGAATCTTTCTTTTTGGCTGTCACTAAGTCCAATTTTTCAGCAATTTCGCGAACCTCAGATTTTTGTAATTCCCCTACTGGAAATAATGTTTTACTTAACTGGGCTTGCGTTAACTGGCTTAAAAAATACGTTTGATCCTTATTGTTATCCACCCCTCGAAGCATCTTCACTTCTTCTCCATGCTCAACACGTGCATAATGCCCCATCGCAATATAATCGCAACCGAGGTCCAGTGCATAATCTAAAAAAGCTTTAAATTTTACTTCTTTATTACACATAATATCTGGATTTGGCGTCCGTCCCGCCTTATATTCATCTAGGAAATACATAAACACGCGGTCCCAGTATTCTTGAACAAAGTCTACACGATGAAGTTTAATTCCTAATTGATCAGCAACCGCTTTCGCATCCATGTAATCAACTTCTTGAGGACACACCGCATCATTGACCGTCGGATTTCCTAATACATCAGAATTGGTCGCACTGTCCCAATTCCGCATAAAAACGCCCTCAACATCATAGCCCTGTTCCTTCAATAAATAAGCAGCAACAGATGAATCAACACCACCAGACATTCCAACAATTACTTTTTTGCCTTTATTTAAACTCATATATGAAACCTCCACATTATCTTTACTAAAACGTTCTCAATTAACAGCTTCTTTTAACAAGCCTTTTGTCACCTATATCATCTCATTTATAACCTAATTAACTCTCTCATCTCATGAAACGATGCCTCACGCTTATAATAGCCCCCTCAAATATCATAAAGCCATTCTTTGAGTAAACGACCGACTTTCTTCACCCGTTCCCTAAAAAATCAACACCATCTGTAGATCACCGTCAAATAGTCAGGAGCTTTTTTACCTTATTATCGGACATTCAGACGATGTTCTATTCTTTATTATAAGCAAAAACTTCAAGATAAGCAATATTTGATAAGATTCGCCTCTCTTTCCCTAGACGTAAAAAAGGTACCCGCGCTAATGAATCATTAGTTTGGATACCTTTTTCAGCATGATTAGACTCTCTTGACCAACGAATATGTGTAACTCATTGATTCAGCGTCTAACTATAACCATTTTATTAACGTTTCCCTTTATCGTATGGCTCACCTGCGGCTTTCGGCCC
>DKYS01000086.1 GCA_002493395.1 Turicibacter sp. UBA7094
CAAGGCATCCTTTAAGGCGACATCGTTATCCCCCTAAGGCATTCCTTCAACGATTGGATTCGCTTAATGTCTTCTTCCCCCCAGAAATAATACGAAAGTCAGTCACACTTCTATAAAATTATCATACACGATTGGGGATTCGAAATCTAGAATTTAAACCTAAAATTTAACAAACAAAACATATTTTATCAATCATTAGCTCTTAATAGCGACTTCACTAATCCCCATTCATGTTAAAACCGTGCGTTCGTGTACAAAAAGTCGATAAATGGGCTACGCTCTTTCTCTTTTTTAGAATAACTATAGTCTTTAACATGACGGGTGAGTAGTAACGATTTTTTAGCCCGTGTCATCGCCACATAAAATAAGCGACATTCCTCTTCTTGGTTTGTCCCTTGGAAATCTAACGGGAACGTTCCTTTATTAAGGAATGGAATAATCACATGATCAAATTCAAGTCCCTTCGATTGATGCACCGTAATCACCGCTAATTTATTCTGATTTTTCATCACCTTATCCAACTCACTACTAGAAAGAGACATTTGTTCAAGCAACCGCATCCAAACTTCCCACATTAAAAGATTTCGATTCTCGTCTAAATACGGCGTACAAAACTCCTGAACAAAGGTTAATAACTCCTCAAACTTCGCACCTTCAACCTCTTCATTTTCCCACACGTCTTGCAAATTAAATCGTTCCTTGAGTTTTAATAAGACAGTGACGGGCGAGTCTTGCTCGATCCATTCTCCAATTTCTTGTAAATGATCGGTTAACAGGTATAACTTTTCCTTATAATAAGCCATCACATTCTTGCGCTTCTTGTGAGCCTGCATTAAACGTGGCAGACTTTTAATCAATACATCTTTCGTTGCCAAAATATCATCCATCGCATTATGTGTCGGTTCGTGATCCACCCCAATAAAGGCACTTACGGTATCTAATTTATGATTAGTCAGTTCCGGATATAAGCGACGAACGATATCAAGGGTATCATAAACGCCTACCATTCCTGTAAACGTAAGACCGACCCGCCACATATGAGAACGAACAATCTTCATGTCATACAAAACATTGTGACCAACAAGGAGAGCACCCTCAATAAAGCGTAAAAAGTCAAAGAAGACCGTTTCAGCCTCCTCGCCATGGCTCGATAAAAACTCATCGGTAAATCCATGAACAAGTGCCGAATCCCCCACTGAACACTGGGGTTTAATAAATCGTTCAAAGGTTTGAATAATTTTCCCCTTTTCTAATGCAATCGCTGCTATTTGAATGACTTCATCTTTTGTAACATCAAGCCCTGTTGATTCAACATCAAAAATCACGAGTCGTCCTTCGTCATGAATCCGTTTTAATAATCCATAAGGCTCCCCCTCATCGTAGGCCTGTTTCTTAAAGAAGTCAGTTAACCGCAAATCGTATTCTTTATATCGTTTCAAATACATCGGGTGATTCATTTGATCCCAGTCAATGGAATCATCTAGTAACGGTAAAAAACGTTTCAATGATAGCTCATCATACGGATTTAAATAAAACTTAACAACCGCCAAAATATCTTTAATACTTTTTCGTTTAAATAAAGCAAACTGATCGACTAAATAACATGCAATTCCTTCTGCTTGCAAAAAATTCGCTACCTCATTATTTTGACGATTACTTCGAGTTAAGATAACCGTATTGGCAAGGTCATCCTGTCTTTGATATTTTAAATGATCAATAATAAAGTTCATTTCTTCTTGTTTAGTAGCAGCCTCATAAAAAACGGGTGCCCCTCCCATCTCTTCACTCGCCGATTCAATTTTCTTCGGTGAAAGATGACTATGAATGAGTCCTGCCTGTTTTCCACTTTCCAAATAATTCGCACTAAGTCCCACTAAGCGTTTCGTTGAACGATAGTTAAGTGATAACTCCAAACAACGGGGCGAAAAATCTTCGATTATTTTTTGACGGATCACAACAGGATTAGAATCCCGCCATTCGTAAATCGTTTGATTAAAATCCCCAAACGCACTAAAATTTACTGAATGGGCAATCTTTTTAATCAGATTATACTCAATCAAACTCGTATCTTGTACTTCATCAACGACAACAACGGTAAAGCGGGATTGCCAACGTTTTAAAATGTCCTCCTGTGATAAACATTCATCGGCATAGAGTAATAAATCATTAAAATCTAACAATTGATGATGTTTCAAGTACCGTTGATACTCTAAGTACAACCATCCTCCGTATTGTGATAAATAAGCGAGCGTCTCACATCCTATATCTGAATTCTTTAATCGGTACAACAGTTGTAAAGCCGCCTCCGATTGATGAAATGCCTGAATGAGTTCCTGATCAAGTGGACGTCGGCCGATTTGATATAATTTAAGAGCTTGCACATATTCAAAGACTTGATTGATTAAAAGGTTATCTCTACCTATTAATCGCTTAAGCACTTCTTTAGCATCCTCCTCATCAATAACGGCTACATCGGCAGATAACTTTCCAAGTTGTTTAGCCTCTTCTTTCACTAATTGATAACAAAGACTATGAAAAGTTTTAACCACAACCCCCTTAGCAGGAATTCCGATAACTTTACCTATTCGATCCTTTAGTTCATAACACGCCTTATTCGTAAATGTTAAACATAAAATTTGCGACGGTAAAACTCCCGCTTCAATAAACTTTGCTGTACGCAACGCAATAACATTCGTTTTTCCCGTTCCCGCGGGTGCCATCACCAGTAAACAGTGATCTAAATCATCCACCACGCAACGTTGTGCTTCATTTAACTTTTTTATTGCCTGTTCTAACCCATCACACGCACACCCTTCCATAAATTAGATTTAACAAAAACAAACATTTATTCGTAGTTTGCGCTATAATATAATTAAAAATACCTTTTGACAAAATTTGACCTAGAGGAGAGACTTTACCATGACTTCAACGACCCATCAACGAGCAGGATTAGTCATTGGGCTTATGACCCAACACCTTTTCATCGCTCCCCTTTATAAACAGGCCAATGCAGCCTCTCAATTATTCATGATTACCCTTTATTGCATTGCCACCATCATCGGTTCAACACTCCCCGACATCGATTTAAAAAACTCTCAAATTGGGAGTCTATTTCCCTTTACATCCACCTTTATCTCCACACACTTCAAACATCGAACCCTAACCCATAGCCTCATCTCTATTGCCTTTTTCCTCCTCCTACTTAGCTACGCCCCTTGCCTCAACATCGGTCAAGACTTCTACACCTTATTAATCACCGGACTCCTCATCGGACATAGCTCCCATATCTTTCTCGATCTATTCACCATCCAAGGCGTTTGTCTTTTTTATCCGTGGAAAAAGAAGATAAAGCTCGCTAATTTTAAAACGGGCGCCAAAGGCGAAAAATGGATAAATGGGATATTCTTTCTAATTCTCGTCGCTTATTTAATGATTAAATTAAAACCTCATGTTTCATAAAATCGTTGTGATAAAAGGCCGTTTCTTTGGAAACGGCCCTTATTTTTGAACGGGATATTTCACCGCATTTTTAGCTAATTTACTAAAAATAATATCTTTTGCATCTACCTCTAAGACATCCACCAGTTGTAAACAATAAATTAAGACGTCTGCTAATTCCTCACAAACATGCTCTTGATCAAAATCATGATTCCATTGGAAACATTCTAAAAGCTCTGCTGCCTCAATCGAAATAGATTTCGCTAAATTTTCTGGTGTATGGTGAGGCTTCCATCCGCGTTCATCACGAAATGCCATAATCTTTTCCATCGTTTCTTTCATATCCTAAACCTCATTTCTAACTTATGCATTATTTTACCATACATTTCAAAAACCATACATCTTAATCAAAAAATATTCAATTAATCACCCTCCCCCTTCTTTTAAGATAACACAAACCGATGAATCAACTCATTCACTCCTTAATCCTACCAAAAAGAGGATGAGTTAGGGTATAATAGTAAATAAAATGAAGGCGTATCATTCGTCACCATTCTAATTTAATCGGGAGGTCTAATGATGAGAACAATGAAATTATTAATGATAGCACGTTATTTAACCTTACTCCTTCTCTTTATTCCTCTTTTCTCTTCGCCCATCTCCCTTGGGGCTCCTAGTATTATCACCTGTCTCCTCTTAGTCATTAATAGCCAACTCCGTTTTTTCACACTCCAAAAGCAACTCTATCTTCGTCTCTCTCTTGTAGCCGATTTACTTTTAATTTTTATTTTATCAACGTCCTATTCACTCCCTCTAAATTTTTACTATCTACTGCCCGTGATGGATACTATTTTACTCCTTTCACGACGTGAGCATCCTGTCTTCTTTCTTCTTTTTTGTCTAACTGCCCTCCTTCAAAAACATCCGTTTCATTCAATGGATTTCATCATTCAACTCGTCATCCTTTTGATTTTTGCAACACTCTCTTATCACATAAGGGAGGAACGCGAAAAAAAATTGGATGCTCAAAAACTTTATGATGAACTTCGAATTTCAGAAAAGCAACTTAAAACAGCTAAAGACGAACTCGAATTATGCGCAGCTTCATTAACAGAACTTGCCGTTTTAAAAGAAAGAAATAGAATCTCGCGTGAAATTCACGATAGTATCGGCCATGCCCTCTCAACTGCCATCATTCAGTTAAATGCCATGGAAGTCATCAGTGCCCAAGAACAATCCCGTGTCACCCAACACGCCCAACAATTACGTGAATTCTTAAAGGGATCTTTAGAAGAAGTACGATGCGCAGTTGAAAATTTAAAACCTGAAAATTATCATACCTATCGTGAACTTTATCGTGTTCAGGACCTCATTCAAAATTTTGAAACTTTAACAGGGATTCGCGTTCACCTCAACCTTTCAACTAAAAAGTGGGAACTTCATGAAAAAATAGGACAAACGTTGTACCGAACAATTCAAGAAGCTCTTTCAAACGCCTTACGGCACGGGCAAGCAACAGAAGTTTATCTCACCTTAAACTTCCTCCCGGACCATCTCATCCTTATCATTCATAATAATGGCCAAGGGTGTCCCGTACTAACCCCAGGTATCGGACTCACAAGTATGAAAGAACGTATCGAAGAGGTGGGCGGGACCATCACCTTCTTTCCATCCGAAAATGGATTCAAAATTCAAGCCCTTATTCCAAGAAGAAAGGATAATATATATGATTAAACTTATGATTGTTGATGATGAAATGCTAATCCGTGAAGGATTAAAATTAATGCTCTCATCATTTGAGGATATTGACGTTGTCACAACCCAAGCAAACGGGCAAGATGCTTTCAGCTATTGTAAAAACCACCCCGTTGACGTTATTTTAATGGACATCCGGATGCCGATTTGTAACGGCGTTCTTGGAACACGGCTCATTAAAGAAACCTACCCACAAATAAAGATTTTAATTCTTACCACCTTTAAAGACACCGAATTTATTCAGGATGCCCTTCATTTTGGAGCCTCGGGTTATCTTCTTAAAGATAGTTCCCATGAAGTCATCTATGAAAGTATCAAATCTGCCGTGATGGGGAACATCATCTTCCATCCAGAAGTCGCATCACAAATTCTAACCTCACATCAGTTTTCTAAAAAAGAACAACTCTCGCATCTAGACTTCCAATTAAGTGAAAAAGAATTCGCGATCGTTTGTGAAATAGCCAATGGTCTTTCTAACAAAGAGATCGCAGCTAAACTTTTTCTTTCAGAAGGAACCATTAAAAATCATATTACGAATATTTTATTCAAACTCAACCTCCGCGACCGAACACAAATTGCTATTTTTGCTTTAAAAAACCATCTTGTATAAATCACTTAAAAAGTAGCC
>DKYS01000055.1:0-52689 GCA_002493395.1 Turicibacter sp. UBA7094
CGATTCACTCACTCCTTAGCGCAGAGGTCCCATAGTTACTTCCGTTTGATTTTTCCCAAAATTGTTCGTTTCACTTCACAGATTCTGACAATTTAATGGTTTAGTCATTTGTCTTACCGCCCCATCATTTTTTAAAAGAATTAGACGGTATAGGATGAAAAGAATAAAAAAGATGACTCCTGTAAAATACAGAAATCATCTTTTAAATAGGGCTTCTTCACTTTTTCAAAACGTCCCTCGCATCGCGATATTAGATTGGTGAGGAACCGCCGTTTGATTATCCAATATGGAGACGTTTTCGTAACATTTTTTTTGCCACTTCACGATCATCGAGTTCAATGTTTCCTTTTTTCCAATATTGAATTTTCTCATGTCCACGACCCGCAATTAAGACAATATCATTTTTCTTTGCTTTATTAATTGCCGCCTCAATTGCTTTGATTCGATCCACAATCACTTCATAAGTTTGCTGATCGATACCTTCCGTCATCTCATTTAAGATATCCACCGGATCCTCTGAGTGAGGATCATCTGTTGTGAAAATAACATCATCTGCATAATCAACAGACAATTTAGCAATCACAGGACGTTTTGTTCGATCTCGGTCTCCTGGACAACCAATTACGACCTTAACTGAATTCTTTTTAATATCATTCACGAATTCTAATACTTTTTCTACTCCATCTGGCGTATGGGCGTAGTCAACAATCACCGTAAAGTCTTGTCCTTCACTAATTAGTTCCATGCGTCCATCAACTGGAGATAAACTTTTTATTAAATCAACGACTTGTGCCATTGGCATTCCCGCTGCATAGGCCGATGCCATAGCCCCTAATACATTATGCACATTAAAGATTCCAAGTAATGGCGTTTGGACTTGGTATTGTCCCTCAGGCGAAACAAGCGTAAACGTTGTTCCTGAAGTCGTCATATTAACATCCAAAGCTCTAAAATCCGCTTCCCTTTCAATAGCAAACGTATAATATGGTGTTTTATCGTGTTTAAGACGTTCAACTAATCGTCTTCCATACTCATCATCGATGTTTACAATCCCATAACCTCCAGGTTTTAACATAGTAAATAATTTATATTTCGCCTCGAAGTATTCATCCATGGTTGGATGAAAATCCAAATGTTCTGGGGTTAAGTTCGTAAATAAAGCAACTTTAAATTGACAATAATCTACACGATGAAGTTCTAACGCATGCGATGAGACCTCGATGGCTACATTTTTAACCCCGGCCTGAACCATCTCATAAAACGTACGCTGTAAACTTAACGGTTCTGGTGTCGTATTTTTAGGTTCTAAAAAAGTCTCCCCATAACGAATCCCGTTTGTTCCAATATAACCAACATGTCCTTCAAGGCCACCTAATAAATGTTCTAAAATATAAGCAGATGTTGTTTTCCCATTCGTTCCAGTTAGGCCAAACAACTCTAATTTTTCAGTCGGTTTATCGAAGATTAAGTGTGCAAGGCGTGGTAACTCCACTTTTGTATCCGGTACGATAATTTGCGGAATTGTCACTCCCTCCACGGAATGTTCACATACAATGGCCACTGCCCCTGACTCTTCAGCCGCTTTAGCAAAACGATGGCCATCCACTGTATAGCCCTTAATACAAACAAATAAATCGCCTGCTTTAACCTGACGATTGTCAGTCGCTACCCCTGTCACGTCTAAATCAAAATCTACATCAAATAGTAATTTAATATTCATCGTGTCACCCCTCAGTTATCATTATTTCGCCCTGACAAATTGGATAATCTGCTCTTACAATCTTCACCGGAATAACCTCCCCAATTAAATCAGGTTCTCCCTTGAATTCTACTTTAACATAGTTACTTGCATGCCCAACTAAATATCCTTCTTTCGTATGAGATTTTTCCTCAGGAATGACCTGTAGAACTTTCCCCTCACACGAACTTGCATATTCTTTTGCTAACTGCTCACTTAATGCTAACAATTGATTCACACGCATCGATTTGATTAATTCAGGAACTTGGTTTTCCATACGTGCCGCTGGGGTCCCATTACGCACAGAATACGGGAACACGTGTAACTCAGAAAAACCAATCCGTTTAATCGTTTCTAGTGTTTCATTAAAGAGTTCTTCTGTTTCACCAGGGAAACCAACAATGACATCTGTCGTAATGGCTAAGTTATCAAAAAGATTTCGTAATTCTGCGACCTTTTCTTCAAACTCTGCTAATGTATAAGGACGCTTCATCCCTTTTAAAATCTGATTTGATCCCGCCTGAATTGGCATATGTAAATGGTTAACAATTTTATCCGATTTTTTCATAGCAGCGATCACGTCATCTGTTACCTCAGAGGCTTCGATAGAAGAAATTCGAATACGTTTAAGTCCTTCAATTTCTACAAGGTCCATTAATAATTTACCAAAACTATAATCTTCCAAATCTTCACCGTATGCGGCGGTATGAATTCCTGTTAAAACGACTTCACAGTGCCCATGGTCAACTAATTGTTTAACTTGTTCAATAACAACTTCCGGTTTCTGTGAACGAACAGTTCCGCGTGCCCATGGAATAATACAGTACGTACAAAAGTTATTACACCCATCTTGAATCTTTAAGGTCGCACGTGTACGATCTGAAAACTGTGTCACGTTCAATGTTTCAAAACCATCCACTTTAAAGACGTTTTGAATATGTGAAATCGGCTGACGCTCTTCACGATATTTTTTTACAAGCGCCGGAATTTGATCCCGCCCATTCGTCCCAATGACAATATCAACCCCATCAATATCCATAATTTCTTTCGGTTTTGTTTGCGCGTAACATCCCATGACACACATAACAGCCTCTGGATTTCGACGAATGGCTCGACGAATGACTTGACGACTTTTTTTATCTCCAGTATTCGTAACGGTACACGTATTAATGATATAAACATCCGCTACTTCCTTAAAATCAACCTTCTCATACCCCTCGTTTTTAAATAACTCCCACACGGCTTCTGTTTCATAATGATTTACTTTACATCCTAACGTATGAAATGCTACAGTTGGCATTCACATCAATCCTTTCGCTTTTCTTGTTGTTATTTAAAGTTCAATCGCGTAAGAAATAGCACTCATCACGTAGATAGGGGCTGTTTCTGTTCTTAAAATACGAGCTCCTAATGCACATGGTTTAAATCCTGACTCCACCAATAAACGCTCCTCATTTTCACTAATCCCACCTTCTGGACCAATGATGATAATCATTTTTCCTCCGGGTGAAATCTCATTTAATGATTGTCTTAATTGAGATAATTGACCTTTTTTCGCTACTTCTTCATAAGCGAATAAACAGACATCATAATCTGAGACTTTAGCGATTAACTGTTTTAATGAATGAACCGGTTGAACTTCAGGTACCATCTGGCGGTGTGACTGCTCCGCTGCTTCCTTGGCAATTTTATTCCACCGCTCGACTTTTTTTAGCGATTTTTTCTCATCTAATTTAACGACTGATCGTTCCATGCTTAACGGAATAAATTGACTTGCTCCACATTCCGTTGCTTTTTGAATTACCCATTCAAACTTATCCCCCTTTGGCAAGCCCTGCGCAATGGTAACCTCAATGGGTAATTCGGTTTGAGCTACTAACTTAGAGTCTAATTTAACTTTAACCACCTGTCCATCGATTTGCTCCACTGTCGATAAATAGCAAACTTTGTCCTCGTCGCAAACGATGATTTGATCAGAAGGTTCCATTCTCATCACACGTGTGATGTGATGGGCGTCATCTCCTGTAATTGTCGCCGTCTGTCCTTGAAATTGGTTGTTTTTCAAAAAATAACGTTGCACCTTTTAACCTCCTACCGTTATTTCTCTTTATTTTCTACACTTCCTGGGGGATTGCCACAATCGCTACCCAGCCATTCTTTTCTCTAACTTCAGAGATAGTAAACCCATGTTCTAATAAGGCCGTTATTACCGATTCCTTTTCATGATCTACAATTCCCGAACAAATAAATGGGCACCCTGGCATTAAGACTTTCCTTACATCCGCCAACATCCCAATAATAATCGGTGCTAAAATATTCGCAACCATAAGGGTTGGCTTTTCCTTAAGTGCACTTACTCCATCAATTAAATTATTTTTTTCAACAACGATATTTTGACACGCATTCAAATCAACATTTTCTTTCGCACGAATAACGGCCATGGCATCTAAATCAACCGCATAAACAGATTTTGCTCCTAATTTAGAAGCAGCGATCGCTAAAACACCCGAACCAGTTCCAACATCTACCACAACCTGATGGTTATCCACGTATTCCTCAATCAATTCCAAACACAACTGAGTAGTTTCATGTGTTCCAGATCCAAACGCCATTCCCGGATCTAACAAGATTTCCACAATCGTTGGATCCAAAGTTGGTTCCAACCAAGAAGGCTTAATGACTAATCGATCCGTCACCTCAATCGGCTGGTAGTGTTTTTTCCAACTATTCGCCCAATCTTCCTCATCTAATTGACGAATTTCTAAATGCTGATGCGATTGATTTAAATTTAATAACTGTGTACGTACATACTCTAACTGATGCTCAATATCAGGGGTGACTGCCAAATATCCTTTAATGATCACCCCTTCTTTTGGATAATCATCGGGATTTAGACGATAAATCTCACCAAATTGATCTTCGTGTGCTTCTGTTAATGTATTTGAATCTTCAACTAAGACTCCCTTTGAACCCGCCTCAATAAAAATATTACTTACTAAATCAAATACCTCATGTGTCGTATGAAAACTTAATTCTAACCAGTTCATCGCGTCACCTCGATTCTAAATTGTTGAGCTAGCTATCACTCATTGGTTTCTATCTTTCTAGCCGCCTTTTATATTTTTTTATTATATCACAAAATGGGGTAAACATAAAATTTTGTCACTTTGTTCCCCGAAAAAATCACTCAAAAAAAAGGTTGCAAGATAGTCTATCTCGCAACCCCTTCACTTATTTAAATGCCTTTTTTAAACGGTCCCAAATTGATCCCGTTTTATCTTCTAATTGATCAAATTCATGCAACAATTCTCGTTGACGATGATTTACCTTTTTAGGTACAACAAGTTTAACCTTCACATATAAATCTCCCGTCATTTCTCGATTGATGTATTTAACACCTTTATTACGTATTCTAAACTCTGTTCCCGGTTGTGTTCCCTCTGGAATTTTTAACGCTACTTTACCGTTTAGAGTTGGAACTTCGACCTCTGCGCCAAGAGCTGCTTGAGAGAATGAAATTGGAACCTCACAACGTAAGTCATATCCATCTCGAGTAAAGAAATCATGTGGTAATACGCGGAATGCGACATATAAATCTCCGCTTGGACCACCATTTCTTCCAGCTTCTCCTTGTCCGCTTAGACGAATTTGTTGGCCATCATCAATTCCCGCTGGAACTTTAACTTCAATTGTTTTCGTTTTATTGATCGTTCCACGGCCGTGACAAGAATCACAGCGATGTTTAATTTTCTTACCGTCCCCATGACAATCTGGACAAACCGTTTGCGTTTGAACACGTCCTAAAATCGTATTTTGAACTTCTGTGACGCGACCACTACCTTGACATCTTGAACATGTTTCAATATCATCTTTTGAACGCGCACCACTTCCGCCACATTTTGTACACTCTTCTTCGCGTGTCACTGAAATTTCTTTTGTTGCACCAAAGGCTGCTTCTTCAAAAGAAATCGTAACCGATTGTTGTAAGTCATTTCCGCGTTGTGGAGCATTTGGATTACGTCGGCTCGCTCCTCCACCAAAGCCTCCAAATCCGCCTCCAAACATACTTTCAAAAATATCGCCAATATCTTCAAACCCTCCAGCTCCGCCAAAACCTCCGAAGCCTCCAAATCCGCCTTGTCCACCAAATCCTTCGGCTCCAGCATGCCCGAATTGATCATACGCAGCACGTTTTTGTTCATCGCTTAGCACATCGTAGGCCTCTTGAACCTCTTTAAATTTTTCTTCTGCATTTTCTTCTTTTGAAACGTCCGGATGGTATTGTTTCGCTAATTTACGATATGCACGTTTAATTTCGACATCACTTGCTGTTTTTGAAACCCCAAGGATTTCATAATAATCACGTTTTGCCATGTCTTTACCCTCCTTCTTCTACTTTCCTAACTATATCATAAAAAAAAGTCAAAGTCATAGTAGACTTTGACTTTTTACTTTTTTATTATACTTCTTTATATTCAGCGTCTACAACTGAATCATCGCCTGAATTTCCTTCACCTTGAGCAGCTCCTGCTGCCTCAGCTGCTTTTGAATAAACACGAACAGCTAATTCTTGTGCTACTTTTTCAAGCTCTTCTTTTTTCGCTTTAATTTCATCCACATTACCTTCGCTTAATGCTTTTTCTAATGCTTCAACACCAGCTTCAACTTTAGATTTTTCTTCAGCTGTTACCTCGTCACCTAATTCGCTCACTGATTTTTGCGCTGCAAAAATTAATTGCTCTGCTTCATTACGAATTTCTGCTTGCTCTTTACGTTTTGCATCCGCATCCGCATTTTCTTCTGCTTCACGAACCATGCGATCGATTTCTTCATCTGTTAATCCTGAACCTGAAGTAATCGTAATACGTTGTTCTTTTTGTGTTCCTAAATCTTTCGCTTTAACATTTACGATACCATTTGCGTCAATATCAAATGTTACTTCGATTTGAGGAATTCCGCGTGGTGCCGCTGGGATATCTCCTAATTGGAAGCGTCCTAATGTTTTATTATCACTTGCCATTGGGCGTTCCCCTTGTAAAACATGGATATCTACAGCTGGTTGGTTATCTGCTGCTGTTGAGAAAACTTGTGATTTTGAAGTTGGAATTGTTGTATTACGTGGGATTAAAACAGTCATAACTTGTCCCATTGTTTCAATACCTAAAGATAAAGGTGTTACGTCTAATAATAAGATGTCTTTAACATCCCCTTGTAAAACCCCACCTTGAATAGCAGCACCCATTGCAACTACTTCATCAGGGTTTACTCCTTTATTAGGTTCTTTTCCTAATTCATTTTTAATCGCGGCTTGAACAGCTGGAATACGAGTCGATCCACCAACTAATAATACTTGATCTAAGTCATTTGCTGTCATTTTAGCATCTTTTAAGGCTTGACGAACTGGTCCCATTGTACGTTCTACTAATGGTGCAGTCATTGCATCAAATTGTGCACGAGATAACGTTTTTTCTAAGTGTAATGGTCCTGTTGCATTCATTGAAATGAATGGTAACGAGATTTGAACAGATGTTACTCCAGATAAGTCTTTTTTCGCTTTTTCAGCTGCATCTTTTAAACGTTGCATCGCCATTTTATCTGCTGATAAGTCAACTCCCGTTTCTGATTTAAATTCTTTAACTAACCAGTCAATGATAACTTGGTCAAAGTCATCTCCACCTAAGCGGTTATCCCCAGCTGTTGCTAAAACTTCAAATGTTCCATCAGCTAAGTCTAGGATAGAAACGTCAAATGTTCCTCCACCTAAATCGTAAACTAAAATAATTTGTTCTTTATCTGTTTTATCTAAACCGTAAGCTAACGCTGCAGCTGTTGGTTCGTTGATAATACGTTTAACATCTAAACCTGCAATACGTCCTGCATCTTTTGTTGCTTGACGTTCTGCGTCATTGAAATAAGCTGGAACGGTAATTACTGCTTCTGTTACAGTTTCACCTAAATAAGCTTCAGCTGTTGCTTTTAAATTTTGTAAAATAATTGCTGAGATTTCTTGTGGCGTATATTCTTTTCCTTCGATTGTCACTTTATGGTTTGTTCCCATATGACGTTTAATTGACATAATAGTATTTGGGTTTGTAATCGCCTGACGTTTTGCTACATCCCCAACTTGACGTTCATCACCTTTAAATGATACGACTGATGGTGTTGTACGAGATCCTTCTGGATTAGCAATAACTTTTGCTTCTCCACCTTCCATAACAGAGACACATGAATTTGTTGTTCCTAAATCGATACCAATAATTTTACCCATAGAGATTCATCCTCCTAATCTATTTTTATTCGCTTACTTTCACCATTGATGGGCGAATGACGCGATCTTTTAACTTATAACCTTTTTGTAATTCCTGTAAAACAATACCTGATGCAACACCTTCAACTGACTCTTGCATCACCGCTTGATGCACCGTTGGATCAAAGGCCACACCTTCAGCCTCAATGGCCTCTACTCCTTCTTGTTTTAGAGCTTCTACAAGTTGGGCATGGATCATTTTGAATCCTGTTAAAAATGTTTTAGTACTTTCGTCTTCTACTGTCGCAGCCAAAGCACGTTCAAAGTTATCAATCGCTGGAATAATGCTTGTTACGATTGATTGTGAACGATACTTCATCTCGCGCGTACGTTCTTCATTCATTCGGCGTTTAAAGTTTTCAAGTTCAGCCGCATTACGCAATAACTGATCTTTTAACTCTTCGATTTGTTGCTTTAAACGCTCCGTTTCTGAAACTTCCTCAACAACCTCTGTTACCTCTTCAGTTTCTTGGCAGCACGTTGATTCATTTTCTTCTGCGATTGCTTCCTCTAATTCCTCAACTGATTGGGCTTCTTTATTCAATCGTCCCACCTCCTATTTATATAAATCAGACATGATTCGAGCGACCTGTTCTAACAGAGGAATAATCTTACGATATTCCATTCGAGTTGGACCTAAAACAGCAATCTTACCAAACTCATATTCATTAATTTGATAAGGAACTGTAATTAAGGTACAATCTTCCATCGCCTTGATTTCGTTTTCTTGTCCAATTTTAACCGTTAATTGGTGGCTATCTTCATCGGCTTCTATCACTTTAACAATTTCATCGGCTTCTATCATATTAAATAAATGATACGCTTTATCTAAATCGTTAAATTCAGGTTGTTTTAAAATATTTGACTTCCCGCTTAAAATATAATTATGTTGATTTAAAGACTGCGTTAAAAGCTGTAACATTGCATACATAATTTCCTCTTTGTATGAAACAAAATCATGCAGTTGGTTTTCAAAGCTTTCTGTCAACTTTTCTTGAACCCGTCCGATGTATTCACCTACTAATAATTCATCAAGCGCCTTAATGATCGTCTCCATTCTTGACATTTCCATCTCCTCAGGCAACGTCACGGTTCGACTTTCAACATGTCCTTGATCGGTAATTAAAACAAATACCGCTTGGCGATTTGAAATCGGGACAAATTGAATCTTCTTCACCCGACTATAGTCTCGAGAGGGACCTAGCAAGATGGACGTATAATTAGTTAAACTAGATAATAGGCGTACCGCCTCTTTTATCGTCGTTTCGCGCTCAAATTGTTTTTGTTCTAACAATTGTTTAAATATTCCTACCTCTGGTGTCGTTTCTATTCGTTCTTGATTAACAATATAATCTACATAATAACGATAACCTTTTTGACTAGGCACCCGTCCACTTGATGTATGAGTTTTCTCAATAAATCCTAAATCCTCTAAGTCTGCCATATCATTACGGATAGTAGCAGCTGAGAAATTTAACTCTTCCTTTTTAGAAAGGACCCTAGAACCAACCGGCTGTGCAGTCTGTATGAACTCTTCTACAATTGCTTTTAAAACTAATATCTGTCGTCCTGTGAGCAATGTAAACACCTCTTTTAGCACTCTTTATCATCAAGTGCTAATACAATTATATCCGTTCTTATTAGCACTGTCAACAACCTAGTGCTAATTTTTTTATTTTTTCTTTCTCCTTGTAAATTGGCTCCTTCCCCTATCTCTTTAAACGCAAAAAAAAGAGGCTACTTCTTAAGTATATCCTCTTTTTTCATTTTTATTATTTATTTGTTTCAATTAATGATAATAATGACGCTTTCGGTTGAAATCCTACTGTTTGTTGAATCGCTTGACCATCTTTAAATAAAATTAATGTTGGAATTGACATGACTTGGTATTCCGCCGCCACTTCCTTACAATGGTCCACATTGACTTTTACCACTTTAGCTGTCTTCTCAACCTCTTGTGCTAACTCGTCTAAAACAGGCGCGATCATTTTACATGGTCCACACCAATCTGCATAAAAATCAACTAGCACTAATCCATCTGCAATTTCATTAGCAAATGATTCTTCTGTCGCATGAATAACTGACATTTCTATTCCTCCTTTTATCTTTCTTTCTAAAATCTAGTATAACATATTCCCATGAAATTACAAACACCTTGCACTTCCTTTCCTAGTATCCCACATTTTTTTCATTCTATCCTTCCCTTCCGTAGATCCCTGTGCTTAGACAGACGGGGAGGATTTCTAGATGATGTCTCTCTCTTTTTAACCCTATCGCCCTAAACCAACTGATCCTCTCCTTTTTAAAAAGAAAGAAGACGCTCTTTATAACCTATCCCCTACTTGACACTCTGTCTCATTGCCCCTTAAAATGACTTTAAACAAGAATGGAGGAAAGAAGATGCTAACTTTTACAGCAATAACAGAAAATGATATTCATGAATTAGCCCAACTCTTTATCGAAACCTTTAATGCAAATCCTTGGAACGAACATTGGACGACCCAAACAGCTGAAAAAAGGCTATCACAAATGATTCATGTTGAATCTTTCTTTGGTTTAAAGGCCTTTGATCAAGGGAAATTATGCGGATTGATTCTTGGTTGCTTCGAACAATACGATAACGGTCCAAATTTTTACCTACGAGAGTTTTGTGTTAAAAACACCTTACAAGGAAAGGGAATCGGAACTGCTATCTTAAAAAACCTTGAAGAACACCTCATTCAAAAAGACGTAAAAGAAATTTATTTGTGCACCGCTAGAAAGAGTACTGCTGAACTTTTTTACAAAAAACATCATTATCAAGAAGATCAACAACTCTGTCTTCTATCTAAATCACTTTAATCGACTTCAAAAAAGAGGTTTGAAACTTAGTTCCAAACCTCTTTTTCTTTATTTTTAAACAAATGACCTCTCTTTTTAAATATCCAAGCAACATTCTCTATAAAAGAGTGCTCCTGTCATCTTAATTTTTAATACAAACGACAGGGGACACTTTTATCAAAAGACTATTTAATTTTTAACCTTATTAACTCATGATTATTCCCATTTAAAAACTGGGAATTATTCCTCTTATTTTAATTCCACAACAGTCGCCCCAGTTCCACCTTCTCCGGCTCCTCCAAATCTAAATGAGGCAACGTGTTTATTTTGTTTTAAATACTTGTGAACCCCTTGACGAAGAGCCCCGGTTCCATGACCGTGAATAATCGTCACCGTTTGATATCCTGCTAACAGGACTTCATCCATATACTTATCCAAACGCAACATCGCATCCTCATAACGTTCGCCACGTAAATCAAGTTGAATTCCAACATCCGTTCGGCGTTTATGAATCATTTTTCCTTTACCTGAATCTTTTTTCTTCACGGATTTACGTAAATATTCAAGATCATCTTCCTTAATATTCACTTTCATCATTCCTAATTGAACCATCCACTCGCCATTTTTCGTTTTCTCAAGGAGTTCCCCTTGACGATTAAGTGAAAGGACCATCACTTCATCGCCTGATTTCAATGGAGCCTTGTTACGCGCCTTGCGTTTAAACTGTTCAGCTTGTTTGGCCTCTGATGCTTTTAAGGCTGTTAATTTTTCTGTTAATTCATGGTCTTTTAAGCTTAAATCCGCATCCTTTTTCGCTTGACGTAAATCAGCAACAATTTGCTCAGCTTCTTCTTTAGCCTGACGGATATTTTCAAACGCCTCTTTTTTTATTTGTTCTAAAACTTTCTCACGCTCAGCCTCAAATTTAGCAATTTTACGTTCATAGTCTTGGCGCATCGCTTCAACTTCTTGATTCTGTTGCTGAAGCTGTTGAATTTCTTGATCTAACTGTAATCCACGGTCTTCCAGTTTAGTAATCAAATCCGTTAATTCTGTTTTCGTAGTCTCCACTCGTGCTCTTGCAGCTTCCAAAATAGCTTCTTTTAATCCTAAACGTTTCGAAATTTCAAAGGCGTTCGAGCGTCCAGGCACCCCGACCAATAATCGATAAGTTGGTGACAACGTTTCAATATTAAATTCAACTGAGGCATTAATTACATCATCACACTCATAAGCATATGCTTTTAGTTCTGGATAGTGAGAGGTCGCAATGGTTCTTGCCCCCCTGACCTTTACATAATCTAAAATGGAAATAGCTAAAGACGCCCCCTCTTTTGGATCTGTTCCTGCCCCTAATTCATCAAATAAGATTAAACTATTCACCGTCAATCGTTCCATAATGCGAACAATATTTGTCATATGCGATGAAAACGTCGATAAACTCTGTTCAATACTTTGTTCATCGCCAATATCGGCAAAGATATGATCAAAAATAGCAAGTTGTGACGATGGATGTGCCGGAATTAAAAGACCTGCTTGTGCCATTAAAGTTAATAACCCCACCGTTTTTAACGTCACTGTTTTCCCCCCTGTATTGGGTCCAGTAATGACGATGGTCGTATATTCATCCCCTAATTCAATATCATTTGCAACAACGACTCGTGGATCGATTAAAGGATGTCTTGCACCAACAAGACGAATAATCCCTTTCTGATTCATCGTTGGACGCACCCCATTCATCAGTCGGGCATACTTCCCTTTAGCAAACATAAAATCGATTTCACCTAACACGTCCACATTAACAGCTAACGCATCCACAAATTTTTTCACCTCTTCGGTGAGGACTCGTAAAATGCGTTCAATTTCTCGGCGCTCTTCTACATGAAATTCTTGTAACTTATTATTTAAATCAACCACTTCTTTTGGTTCAATGAAATACGTATTTCCTGAAGAAGATTGGTCATGAATCGTCCCACCAAACGTATTTTTAGCCTCTGCTCGAACAGGAACGACGTAACGTTCATTTCGAATCGTGATAATCCCATCTGTTAACTTATTGCGACGCTCAGAGACGACGTGATTTAATTTTTCTTTAATTCGGCTCTCCGTACTTTGAATCGAACGTCGAATCGAGCGAAGCTCAGATGACGCACTATCTAGAACATATCCTGTTTCATCAATGCAATCATTAATCGCAGTTTGTAGGCGATTTAATGAAACCAAGCTATCGACGTAAGAGCGAAAAATTGGTGCTTCTACCTTAATCTCCGTTAATCGTTCGGCAAAAGACTTCAATTGAGAAACAGCATATAATAATCGACTAATACTTAAAAGTTCAGGTGCACTCAACATGGCTGAAATCTTAGCCCGTTTAATCGCCCCTGTAATATCACTCACACCACCGAGCGGTGCCTCACCAAGTGCTAAAATAATCTTTAATGCCTCATCTGACTGATTTAAAGCGTACTCTACTTGTTTTTCATTCGTCGTTGGCATTAAATGCTCTAATCGATTGAGTCCCAATGACGAGGCGCATAATGGCTCAATCGCCTGTTTAATCTTATAAAATTCCAATATCTGAATGGCCTGTTTCATTCATCTCACTCCAACTGCCTAAAAAATGCAAAATTTTTAACGATGTTATTTTATCATAAATCTTCCTAAAAACATAGTCATCTCTAAAATCGATGATCCATCTTGCAAAGAATCCTCCCCCTTTGTGAATAGATTTAAATCTCTCACCCCAAATCTAGACTCGCTTTTATCCCCCTAGCTCTTTTTCCCCACATTCACACCTTATCCTAAAGAACAATTGAAATCTTTTTTAACAGAGATAGAATCCCCTTCAATTAAGGATAAAAAACTATTCTTAGTTTACCCTATTTTAACGTTTTCATGCGTACCCCCCTATTCTGATTAACTAAAAAGGATATTTTCATAGGAAACCCTGATTATTTCTGCTAAAATCATAGAAGGAACTTAAGAAAGGTTGGTGAGTCAATGGCCACAATAACATTAACGGTCTCACAAAAAACATTAGAAAATATGTATCAACACTACGCAACACAAATTATCAAAATTCCAAATCACACCCTCTTTCAAGCGAAAACAGCCCATTGTACGATTACTGCTTACCTGAGCAAAAAAGTGGTCTTTCAAGGAAAATCACCTGAATTAGAAGCTACAAAATGGGAATCTTCACTTCAATCACCTTCAAAATCTACACCCGCTCTGTCTAAATTACCCGCCCAAATTGCCAGACTAAGCGCCGTCGGATGTGATGAAGTTGGCACAGGAGATTACTTTGGACCTCTTGTCGTTTGTTGTGCCTACGTCCCACAAGATAAAATTTCACAACTTCACTCCATCGGAATTAAGGACTCCAAAATGTTAAAAGATAGCGAAATCTGTCAACTAGCCGAGCAAATAGAGCCTTTTATCAACCACCAAGTTCTCATTCTTCCTAACCAAAAATACAATGAAATGGTCGATAGGGGCATGAATGCAAATGCAATCAAAGCGTTCTTACACAATCAGGCTTTAATAAAATTAACCGCTAATCTTAACCCTTACCCCGATTATCTCATCATGGATGAGTTTGTTAATGAACGTAAATACTTTGACTACTTACACCAACTCCCTAAAAAGCCCTCTATTGTAAAAGAGAACCTCTACTTTATTCAAAAGGGAGAATCCGTTCATGTCGCCGTGGCAGCTGCCTCAATCTTAGCACGTGCTTCGTTCGTTAAATACATGAATATAATGAGTAAAAAAATAAACTTTGACTTACCAAAAGGAGCTGGAAATCCGGTTGATTTAGCAGGACGTCGTCTCATTAAACAGATAGGTAAAGAACAATTTAAAGATTTAACCAAATGGCACTTTGCTAATACTAAAAAAATAGTAAAGTAATCAAAAAAAGTTCGCATCGGCGAACTTTTTTTTATGGTTGAAACAGCTGATTTAAATCTAGATGTAACGTTTCATTAAATTTTTCTAATTTTTCTAACTGTTGGGTTTGATAGTAATAGGCAACTACCGCACGATTGTACGCACGATAATCTGTCTGTTCTGTTAATGTTGCGCCTCGATGGAGAAGTCCCGTAATCAACATTAGCACGGTTGCGCCTGCTAAAAGCGTCCTTGAAAAATAATAGGGCTGTTTAGGTAACCCTAAAATACTCGCAATTAAAAAACCGCCTATAAAACCACCTAAATGACCATAGACATCAATCCCTGGTTCTAAAATCACCCAAAAAATAGAGAAAGCTAAAATAGGAAACACGAGCGTCCGAACAAAGTGCATGAAAATTTTACGTTGTTCAATCCCTAAAAATAAAACAGCTCCTAATAACCCGTAGGCAACTGTCGATGCACCAATTGAAAGTCCATCAACAAACGCATAACTACATAAATTACCTAAAATAGCCGATCCTACGATTAAAATGGCTGTTCGCCACCATCCTAGGACATGCTCAACCATTCGACCAAATTGATAAATAAAAACGACATTAAATAGTAGATGCATTAAATCAAAATGTAAAAAAGTGGAGGTTAATAGATGCCCATACTCACCCGCTGCAATCAATGGGTTATACTTCGCTCCATAATCGATGGCGATTGGAATAAGCCAATCACGAAGGGGCTGAAATTGCAAAAACACAAAAATCGCGATTAAAGCAAGTAAAAAAACATACGTCACCGTCGAACGTGTCTGAAACATTAACATTTGCTTAAGATTCAGGGCCTTCTCCTTGGTTGAATCGTGCATTTGTTCCATCACTTGTGCCATCGGTTGATCCAGTTGTGCTGAAACTAACCGTGGGAATAGGTATTTTAACTCCTCATTTTCTTTAAGATCATTAACCTGATTCACTTGAATCACTTTTAGATAATGACGATTAGTGTTTAAAATAGATGGATTCATAGGCTGGACATTTAGAATAAGCACATTAAGTCGTCTCATTAAGTAGCGGCGACGAAGGCGTGAACGGATAACATCAACTTGTCTTAACAGCTGGGCCGCTTGCTCCTCATTAAAAATACTTCGTTGATTTAGATAAATGAGTTGTACGGTTGGATGGGATAAATTTTCTAACCAAATATCCCGTTCATTTCCAACATATACATAATTCTCTTCCGACATGAAATAATGAACAACATTCATAGCCAGTTCACTTTTAATTTCTATACGGATTTCTTTCATCACACCTCGGTTAGTCATCTCATCATCACCTATCCTAATTTTTCAAGACTCTCAAGTGCTTCTTCAAAATAAGAAGGAAGGGGAGCTGAGAATTCTAAATACTGCCCTGTTTTCGGATGATCAAATCCTAAAATAGCAGCATGTAAAAATTGTCCCCACTCACTATGAATTGTTTTTCGTGGGCCATATTGCGGATCCCCTGCTAATGGATAGCCAATATACTTCATATGGACTCGAATCTGATGAGTGCGCCCGGTCTCTAAACGACATTCAATTAACGTGAAATTTTTAAAGCGTTGCAACACTTTAAAATGAGTCACCGCATGTTTGCCTCCCTCAATGACGGTCATTTTTTTTCTATCTTTTGGGTCTCGCCCAATTGGTGCATCAACGGTTCCATTGTCATGTGGAATTTCACCGTGAACAAGGGCAATATAACGGCGTGTCACTGTTTTCTCAACTAATTGATTAACGAGAGATTCATGCGCTAAATCACTTTTAGCGACCATTAAAAGTCCTGATGTATCTTTATCAATTCGATGCACAATTCCCGGGCGTAACACCCCATTAATTCCTGATAAATTCTTAGCCTGAGCCATAAGTCCATTGACAAGTGTTCCGCTCATACTTCCAGGTGCTGGATGAACAACCATTCCTGATGGCTTATTCACTACAAGGACATCATCGTCCTCATAGACAATATCTAAATCCATTTCTTCTGGAATCACATCTAGGGCTTCTGGTTCCGGAATGGTCACCTGAATTTGATCATTTACGCGACATTTATAGTTTGCCTTTTCTACTTTTTCATTGATTAGCACCTGTTTATCCTTAATTAACTGTTGAATATATGAGCGTGATAAATCACTAAAGAGTTCACTCAACACTTTATCTAAACGAACACCTGCTAACTCTTCTGGTACGATTACTAATTCTTGTTCCATCAATTGCACATCCTTTCCGTAAAACAGAACCACCCTTTTTCTCCTATCATCCCTTCTTTTTAATTAAAAAATTCATCTATTCAGCCCCTTTTTTCATATCGAAAACCGCGTCAACTCCCATTAAAAATACCCCAATACAAAGCGCGCTATCCGCAATATTAAAAATAGGGAAATCATAACCAAACAGATAGACATTAATAAAATCAGTGACTTGTTGGTAAAGTACCCGATCAATGAGATTCCCTAATGCCCCACCTAAAATTAAAGACAACGCAATCACCAGTAATTTTTCTTTTCTAACATTTAATTTTCGCATCCATAGCACAACCATGGCAATCACAAACAGGGTCACAACATAAAAGAAAACCATCTTTCCTTGTAAAATTCCCCATGCAGCCCCTTGATTGCGATGTGATGTCAAATATAAAAAATGATCAATGACTGAAATTGATTGTCCAATCGTCATATACTTCATCACTAAAAACTTTGTTAATTGATCAACGATAAGCGTGCATACGACGATGAAAAAAGCAAGCCACATTTACTTCACTACTCCTTTATAATTTGTTTTATTTTGACATTTCACCATTATAACAAACAATTTATTTTTTGTATACTAGCCACGGCGTTCTCCCCAGTGTACGAGGTAAAAAACAAAGCATCCTACTCCTTCGAAGAAGAGACTTGAACGGTCACATCAATTGGTTTCATTTGACGATACTTGACCCCTGCTGCATCAAGCATTCGTTTAGACGCACAAGTACTCTCTGTCGCTGCATATTTATCACTCATAAATACAATTTCTCTAATTCCTGATTGAATAATATATTTGGCACACTCGTGACATGGGAATAAAGAGACATACAACCGACATCCCTTTAAACTCCCCATGCTATTTAAAATAGCATTTTGCTCAGCATGAACCACGTAAGGATACTTCGTTTTTAAAAAATTCCCTTCCCGCTCCCACGGAAATTCTTCATCTGAACACCCGCGTGGGAAGCCATTATATCCAATTCCAACAATTCGATTTTCTTGATTCACGATACAAGCTCCCACCTGGGTTTGGGGATCCTTACTTCGCATCGCTGAGAGTAAGGAAATTCCCATAAAGTACTCATCCCAATTAAGATAAGATTCTCGCATGTAAAAACACCTTTCTTTCTCTTTTTTATTACTTAATCCGTATAAAAATTTAAAATATTTGCTTCGATTTGATCTTTACCGCTCATTTTTGAACGAGTTAACGATTGAATTTGATAATCTAAATCCTCATTTACTAAGGTAAATTTCCCGCTTAATTGTTCAACCTCAAGATGTCTTAAATAAAGATTTTTTCCATTAAAATCTCCATTGACTGTGTCAACCGATAACTCCTCCCCCGCTAAATTTGATAAGGACACCGCCCCATTCACTGTTTCAAGAGAAAATTCATCTGCCTCCACTTGATTAATTTCTAATGTTCCATTAACGATCGCTAAATCAAGTGTCGTTAAAAACTTACTCTGGTTCACAAGAATTTGACCATTGACCGCTTCCAAATTTCCTTCTTTAAATGTCGCATCAGTCACCGCAATCTGACCATTGACTGTTTCAACAGTTAAATCGGCCCCACATGCTTCAACAGTTACATTTCCATTAACAATTTCTAAATTAACATCGACTGAATGCGTAGGCATCCGAAGGATAATCTCTGCTTTTTTTCTATTCTTCTCACCAAATGGCCAAAAGAAAACTTGTTTTTTTTCTTTAATCACCCATTCCGTTTGCGTTCGATCGATTCGATAGTCTTCTGGACGAGTCGTCTTAATTTGAACCCCTAATTGATCGCCTTCTGCCTGTTCAATCACAACATCAGCTTGAATTAACTCGGTACTCAGATTAAACGGTTCATTAGCCGACAAAGTATAGTAACTTTCATGAATAGATTCCCCATTCGCCCCTTTTTCATACGATAAATTTGTCGTCTTGGCAAAATGATGACCAAAAACATCAGACAAAACGTGATCCACCGCCTTTGGCCATGCTATGGCGTGTGTTAATAAAACTGTCACTCCCCCAGCAATTAGGACAATCGCCAAAATGACTGTTCCCCATTTCATTTTTCTTTTCATCAAAATCCCTCCTTCAACATAAAGAAACAACTAATGAATAATCCTGTAACTTCCTTATTATCTTACATCGGACGATCAAATTATTCATACACCACCTATCTTATGCAAAAGGAGCCTCTAAAAACCAAGTTTAGTGGTATTAATAGAAAAGACAATAACCCCTAGGTTATTGTCTTTCTAAATTATCCATTAACAACTTCTGAACAACGCGGACAAATACCTGCTTCATTCACGTCTTCCACAACTAACCAACAACGTGCACATGTATGACCTTCTGCTGCCTTAACAACGACTGATAATCCATCAAAGTGTAACGCATTTTCTGGAGCTGTTCCTTCCTCAATGACTAAATCAGAAACAATAAAAATTTGTTTAAGATCGGCATCTAAGGCATCTAATAATTCTTTTTTCTGTGCATCCGGGTACAAGTGTAACGACGCATTTAATGATTTACCAATGACTTTTTCATTACGCGCCTCTTCTAATGCCTTTAATACATCGTGTCGAAGTAATAATAATTGACTCCATTTCGCCACAACTTCTTCAGCATTCGAATACGTCTTAACCTCTGGCATATCCGTTAAATAAACAGAAGCTTCTTCACTTCCTGGAATATACGAATAAACTTCATCAGCCGTATGTGGAATAACTGGAGCAAGTAAGCGTACTAAATCACAGACATGATGATATAAAACGGTTTGAATCGAGCGACGTGCGTGGCTATCATGCGCATCAATATATAAAATATCTTTGGTAAAGTCTAAATAGAACGCACTTAAATCATTAGCAATGTAATTATTAATTGATTTAAAGACATCATCAAAACGATATTCTTCGTAAGCTGACTTCAACTGTTCTGTTAATTCATTTAAACGAATCATCATAAATTGATCCACTTCATTTAAAGACTCATAAGCAACTAAATCTGTCGTTGGATTAAAGTCATTTAAGTTTCCTAATAAGAAACGGAACGTATTACGCATTTTACGATAACTTTCTGACACTTGTTTAATTAAATCTTCCGAAATACGAACATCTGCCTGATAATCCACTGAAGCGACCCATAAACGAACAATATCAGCTCCATACGTATTAATTAACTTTAATGGATCCACTGTATTCCCGATTGATTTAGACATTTTACGTCCCTGACCATCAAGAACGAATCCATGACTCACAACCGTCTTATATGGCGCACGACCTGTCATAGCAACTCCAGTTGAAAGAGAAGAATTAAACCATCCTCGGTATTGATCAGATCCTTCTAAATAAAGATCTGCCGGATACGGAAGGCCACGTTCAACTAAAACACCATGATGCGATGATCCTGAATCAAACCAAACATCCATGATATCCATTTCTTTTCTAAATTTACCATTTGGGCTTCCTGGATGAGTAAATCCTTCTGGTAATAACGCTTCTGCCTCTAATTCAAACCAAATATTAGACCCTTTTTCACGGAATAACTCAGCTACATGATTAATAACTGATTGATCTAAAATCGCTTCTCCATTTTCTGCGTAAAAAACAGGAATTGGAACTCCCCAAACACGTTGACGAGAAATACACCAGTCCGCACGGTCTTTAATCATATTTCCTAATCGGACCTCTCCCCATGCTGGTAACCATTTTACTTGTTTAATTTGTTCCATCATTTGAGGTTTTAAGGCTTCAATTGATGCAAACCATTGCTCTGTGGCACGGAAGATAATTGGTTTTTTCGTACGCCAGTCATGTGGATAAGAATGGGTAATAAATTTTAATCCTAATAAAGCTCCATTCTCCTCTAACTTTTGACCAACTGCTTTATTCGCATCTTCATAGTATAATCCTTCAAATTCTAATGCTTCTTTTGTCATGTATCCACGATGATCAACTGGACATAACACGTCTAAATTGTATTTACGTCCTACATTAAAGTCATCTTCCCCATGTCCTGGCGCCGTATGAACAAGCCCTGTTCCGGCTTCTAATGTGACATGGTCTCCTAAGATTAATAAAGATTCACGATCAAAAATTGGATGTTTAGCCGTCATATATTCAAACTCTGAACCTTTATGCGTGGCAATAATTTCGTAGTTTTCCCAATTGAAAGTTTCAGCTAATGATTGAACTAACTCTTTGGCAACAATAAATTTACGATTGTTAACTGCAACCGTTGCATACTCTAAATCTTCATTCACACAGATTGCCAAGTTACCTGGAATCGTCCAAGGTGTTGTCGTCCAAATAACAAATTCTTCATCGCCTGATAAAATTCCTTTTCCATCAAGCACTTTAAAAGCGACGTAAATAGATGGTGATTTTTTATCATGATACTCAATCTCTGCCTCTGCTAAAGCAGTTTCAGACGATGGTGACCAATAAATAGGTTTTAACCCTTTATAAATTAATCCGTCTTTTACCATTTTACCAAATACTTTAATTTGCTCGGCTTCAAACTCTTTTTGTAACGTAATATACGGATGATCCCAATCTCCTAACACCCCTAAACGTTTAAACTGGGCTTTTTGGCCTTCTACTTGTTCTAAGGCGTATTTTTGACATAATTCTCGGAATTCAGCAATTGTTTTTTCTTTACGATTAATTTTTTTATTATTCGTTAAAGCTTGCTCAATTGGAAGACCATGTGTATCCCAACCTGGAATATACGGTGAATAAAACCCATTCATATTTTTATAACGGATAATAAAATCTTTTAAAATTTTATTCATCGCATGTCCCATATGAATATTTCCATTCGCGTAAGGAGGTCCGTCGTGTAAAACAAATGGTGTTTTATCTTTATTTTTATCTAACACACGTTGATAAATATTTTCATCGTACCATTTTTGTTCAATCTGTGGTTCACGTTTTGGAAGATTTCCACGCATTGGGAAATCTGTTTTAGGCATTAATAACGTTTCTTTTAATTCCATCGTACAATTACCCCTTTTTATCATTTTATATAGTGTTATGAGTATAAAAAAAAACTTTTCATCACCTAAGGACGAAAAGTTTCGTGGTACCACCTTAATTCACAGTAAAGAATAAAAGTTTTTACTGCCTCTAACCGTTTATCGCACGGATAACGTCATGCTTTTTAATTCACATGAAAGCTCCTGGATGATTCTATACTATCCTTTTTATCGATCTTTCACCATCATCGACTCGCTAAAAAAAAGGTAATACTATAGCATGGCCCACTCTTCGCTCATATTTACTATATTTGTTTATCATTTTAAATAAAAACGAAATAAAAATCAACATTTTTTCAGCTTTTTCTAAAACAATTTCGGATATCATCTACTTTTGTATTTAAAAAATCAATTAATTCATCTTTAATTTGAAGTTGTTGTTGTTCAAACATTGCCGTTTCATCAATAATTCGTTCAACATCTTCCATTGCTTGTTCAATCATTACTTTCGAGATTTTTTCTGTCTCTTGAATGATTTTAAGAGCATCACGTTTCGCATGATTTTTTAATGTTTCAATTTGCTCTAACTCATTTTTTAATTGTGATTGAGATGTTTGTTGCATGAGTTGAACTTCTTTTTTCAATGATTTATTTTGGTTCTCTAACGATTCAATTTGTTCAATCAACAAACAAAAAACACGGTAGAGTTCTTCATCAGAGAAGTTTTTCCATGATTTTTTCATTTGAACCTTTAACATTTCTGCTGGCGTCATAACTCCCCCCCTAACTATACTATTTTCCCCACAATAACGACGATTCTTCCAGTTTTAGTCTTTGATTTTTCCTGCAAGATTTTATAACGCCCATGTCGCTTAATTGAAATGATGTCACCTATTTTACATCCTTTGGAATGATTTTGTTCCAGTTTAAAGTTTAGCTGAATCTGCCCTTGTTTAATAAATTCAGAAACAGTTGAGCGAGAATCTTTCGTTAAAGCACACACCATCACATCTAATCTCATTGAGCTGACAATCACTTCATTTATTTCATACTCCTCAACCCGTTCTACCTTAGATAAATCCTCTCTAACTAAAGTAACCGAATGCCTTCCCACTTTTGTTAAAGACTGTTCAATAAACGGTGCAATCTCCTCGCAAACGGCCACATAGACCCTATTATTTTCAAGACGTACAATATCACCTATCACCTGACGGTCAATTCCTAAAGACAGGATAGATCCAAGCACTTGCGGGTGTGCTAGTGTCACTAACTTGTGGGCATATCTCACCTCATACCCCACAACCTTAGAATCAACGACTTGATTATTTAAATAAGTTGGAATAAAAACAGCACGCTTTCTCTCGGCATTTTTAAATCCACCAATCCATTGAACTTCAACATCGACGAACTCGTTAACCATCATTTGAACCATTTGTTGTTCCCGTGGTGTTAGAAATTTAGTCAGTTTTAGTTGATAACCTTCATAGACTTGGTGGATTAAATCTTCCATTTTTATAATAAATTCGTGCTCTTCTTTATTAAAATGAGTTAGATTCATAATAAAATATTGATTAACCCCTGCATCGCAAGATCTAAAACGATAAATGCGACAATCGGTGAAAAATCAATCATTCCAAGTGGTGGAATAATTTTTCTAAAAATTGATAAATACGGTTCAACAACCGCTCCAAGCATCCGACCAACTTGTGTCGAACGAGTTTCTGGAATCCAACTCATAAAAATATAGATCAGCATTAAGAATTGGTAAATTCTTAAAACCGCTTGAAATAGTAATATGATGTAGGGCATATCTATTACTCCTCTATTTCTGGATGTGGTTCATTCATCGTAACCTGACCCTCAGTTTCTACACTTTTTGGTGTACATAAAAATAAGTTTGTTCCTACACGTTTAATATCACCATCGATTGCATAAATCGTTCCGCTTAAGAAATCGACGACACGTTTGGCTTGCGACTTTTCTAAACGTTGTAAATTAATAAAAACTGGGTAATTTTCTTTTAAACAATCTGCAATATCTTGAGCATCTGAATACTCGTTTGGCTCACGGATAATCACTTTATTTAAGTTACTATCAAATTTTAATCGACTTAATTCATTATTCATTGGTGTCACAACACTCTTTCCTTTACTCGCTGATGTATTCGCCGTAGCGTTTGATACAACGGTTAAATCTGGTTTAGGTGCCGGTGCCGGCTTAATAACAGCTGGTTCCTCAAACTCTTCTTCAAAATCATCCATTTCATATTCCTCTTCGTCTATCCCCATCATTGTTTTAAGCTTATCTTTAAAACTCATCTTCTTCTCCTCCTATAATTATTTGCGTTTGTGTCCTAAGTATACTAGTCTTGAAATAAAATGGATCCGAGTCTGATGTGTGTTGCCCCTTCTTTGATGGCAAGCATATAATCTTGACTCATTCCCATCGATAATTTATCGCACGCTACTCCCCCTTGGTCTAGCGGTGCCATACTCCGTTGTAACTGTTTTAACCCTCTAAAACAGTGTTGAATCACCATCGGATCATCTGTACGAGGGGCCATCGTCATGAGGCCGATAACCTGAATGATTGGATACGCTCGTAAACTTTCCAAAAATGATTCTAAATCTTCGGGGTAAACCCCATGTTTACTCGCTTCTTTACTCACGTTTACCTGAATAAAACAAGGCAATGGTTCCTGACGGTACTTTTGGATCTCCTTTGCTAACGATAATCGATCCAGTGAATGGAGACAAGAAATTTCATTAATCACTTCTTTTACCTTTCGTGATTGCAGCGTTCCAATAAAATGCCACTCAACAGGTAAAGACAGTTGTGATTTTTTTTCAAGTAAAGCATCCACTCGATTTTCACCCATCATCGTAATACCGCACGCATAAAGAGCTTTCATCTGTTGCACACCCACATATTTTGTTGCTGCAACAATGTTTACCTGCTGCCCATCAGCAGCAATTAACTCAATATTTCGTCGCACCTTGTCGACATTGTTAGAAATATCCATACTATACACCTATCAACTTATAATATTACTGCATGATACTATAAATTATACCATAATTCATAGGGAATGGTAAATTCTTTTATCATTGTTTACGGATATTATCCCTGATTCCTCCTTCACTTTATTTCCCTTTCCCTGGATGAGAAGTATAAAAAAAGGAAGAACACCGAGTTCATTCCTCCCTTAAAACCCTCATCATTTCTTTTAGATCACCCTTTATTTCCTCTTAAAAATCATCCAACTGTTGAGCGACATTAACGATAATCACATCTTCTCCAATTTTTAAGATTTGATTCCATGGAACAACAACCGATGATTCATCTTTAGAAAAAAAACTAACAAACTTCATCGAGGGTTGAACGGTAATCGCAATAATTTGTCCTGAGTTTGTATCAATTCTCAAACTCGAAACAAACCCAATCCGCTCGCCTGTTACTACATTAATGACATCTTTTTCTTCAATATCACTTAAAGTCATAATTGAATCTTTCATCATTTCCCCCACCTTTATACTAATGTAATTTATTTTATGTTCTTCCTTTAATAAATATGTAAGGTGTTCAGAATTAAACACTGATTGTTTCAATCTCTCATAAAGATGCCCCTTTTCCCCTCAAAAAAACAAGACCAAAGCGGTATTTTTACCCCTGGTCTTGTTTTTAAAATAAAGTGATTAAATCATTCCAAAGCCGTAGGTTTAACCGCTTTAAATATTCTACTCACAAATAAAAGATTGTTCTATTAACTTTTCATCATTTCTTCCATTGTATGTAGCGCATTTTTCTCTAGTCGCGAAACTTGAGCTTGCGATATTCCAATTTCTGATGCAATCTCCATTTGTGTTTTTCCCATAAAGTATCGATCATGAATAATCCGTTTCTCACGTCGTCCTAGTCGTTTAAACCCTTCTTCTAGCATCAGCTTAGCACTCCATTTTTCATCAGTAATACTATCATCTTTAATTTGATCGATGAGATGAATCGTGTCTCCCCCATCATTATAAATAGGAGAAAAAATGGAAACTGGATCTGAAATAGCTTCGACTGATAACACCACATCAATGGGTTCCACACCAATCGCTTTCGCTATTTCTTCATTCGTCGGATCCCGTTGCAATTCAATGGATAACTGATCCTTCATTTGTAACACTTTATACGCAGTATCTCTTAACGAACGAGAAACACGCAACGAGTTATTGTCTCGTAAATAGCGTCGAATTTCACCAATAATCATGGGAACCGCATACGTTGAAAATTTAACTTCATGAGATAAATCAAAGTGATCAATCGCCTTCATTAATCCCAAACATCCCACTTGAAATAAATCATCTAAATTTTCTCCTCGATGATTAAATTTCTTTATAATACTTAGGACTAAGCGTAAATTTCCCTTAATCAACGCCTCGCGCGCATTCATATCTCCACTTTGAAAGCGCTTGAATAATTCAACCATTTCTGTATTCGTTAATACTTCTAATTTTGACGTATCAACTCCGACAATATCAACTTTATGTTTGGACATGATGGTCCCTCCTGTTGCACTACTTGTTCCTACACAGAAGTATGGGCAACATCATGTCAAATCATTCATATTTTTTCATGTTATTGTCATTTTTTTTCGACATATTATTTAGTTTTTAAAATCTCTTTACGAATTTTATCAATGATTTTTTTCTCTAATCGAGAAATATATGACTGAGAAATATCTAGTTTTTGAGCCACTTCTTTTTGAGTTAATGGTTCATCTCCGCATAGACCAAAGCGCATATACATAATTTCTCGCTCTCTTCTTTTCAAACGATTAATGGCATCAAACACGAGCTGACGTTCTACATCTTCCTCAATATCTTTATAGATTTCATTTTCTTCTGTCCCTAAAATATCTGATAGAAGCAACTCATTTCCATCCCAATCAACATTTAACGGCTCATCTAACGAGACTTCATGACGGATTCTATTTGTTTTTCTCAAATGCATCAAAATCTCATTTTCAATACATCTTGACGCATACGTCGCCAACTTAATATTCTTGTCCATCTTAAATGTTTGGACCCCTTTAATTAATCCTAGCGTTCCAATACTAATCAAATCCTCTAAATTTATCCCTGAACTTTCAAATTTCTTAGCAATATAAACAACAAGCCTTAAATTATGTTCAATTAACGTTTGTCTCGCTAACTCGTCACCCTTTTGAAGGTTAGTTAACACTCTCAACTCTTCTTCCTTCGATAAAGGTTCCGGTAACGTTTCATTTCCACGAATATAATTTACATACCTCTTTTTACGTTTAAAAATCTTTTCAACCCAATTAATCACGAACATCATTAATGTCTGCATGTCATCTCCCCCTTGACTACTTATCCATCTATATACTTCTCACCATGCTTGGTTGTAGTAAAAAATCATAGTCATGAAATTGATTTTCTACCACGCCCACCAATACATTTTGAATCACTTTATCATTAATAACTAATAACGTCGGCTTAAAAACAAGTAAGCGTTGTTGATCATCATTAATGACCGAATATCCTGTTGACCACGAGGCAATCGACCTCATCTCTAAAAATTCCCCTATTTCACCTGAACCAAACATTTCTTTTGGAACCACCATAATTGGCATCGCCGTTTTTTCATCCGTTAAGTGATTCCCTGTATCAACAAATCCACTTCCCTTTATTTCCGTCGCCCCACAAAAAATACGGACATCATAAATGAACTGATCAATTAATTGTTGATCATTCAACCAACGAACTTTCAAAACATAAACCAATGTCACAACAAATGCAAGTCCCATTAAAATACAGATGTATGGAATAATCGTTAAATTAAATTTAACAAAATGACTAACCGTGTAAATGGAACCACTTAAAATAAAACTTAGGCAATAAAAATAAAGTGTTTTAGTGATAAAGTCTTTTAGACTTCCTTTTGAAAAGACAATGAGCAATACGATAATCGGAACGCCCCCCGCTAATGAAGTAAAATCGACCATAAATAAAACCGTACTTAATACTAAGCTCATAATTAGTCCCAGGCTTAAACGAGAGAGTTTCATTTTTTCATCAGTTAATATGGCAACACCATTTAAAATCAAATAATCGTAAATTAAATTTTGAATGATGAATAGATCCAAATACATTTATAACTTCCCCCTTTTCATCCCCCACGTTTACCTATACATTTTATCCAAGGTCACCTGTAAAATCTGTCAATTCTTTGTTGCATCCTTACTTTATTTAGAAAAAATATTCCCTATTTTAGTAACTTTTTATCAATGGACGTATAAAATAAGCACTCATTATCTATAATATTTTTATTAGTATCTCTTAAAATTGTTCCTGCATCTCTTTATATATTTCGTTATAAATAAAAAAGAGAGCCCATGCTCTCTTTTTTATTTATAACGATTCATTAACCAATTAGGAATCATTTCTACGCTATCTCCACCGAATGGTTGACGTTTAGGCTGAGCAGGTTTTGCTTGCTCAGATGATGTTGATGTTTCCTGCTCCGTTTGAGTTGATGCAGGTTTTTTATTTCGGTTATCGCCAATTAACATTTCAACCGGCTTAGCTGTTGCATTTGTTTCATCAAATCCAGTGGCAATAACTGTTACAATGAGGTCTTCACCTAAATCTGGATTAATAGTCGCTCCATAGATAATATTAATTTCTGTTGTTGAAGCATCGCGAATCGTACGTAACGCTTCATCTACCTCGAATAATGCAATATCCATTCCACCAGAAATATTAATAATCGCATCTGTCGCTCCATCAATATCATTTTCAAGTAATGGACTGGCAATTGCTTTTTTAGCAGCTTCAGTTGCGCGGTTTTCACCTGTACCTAATCCGATTCCCATGATAGCTGAACCTTTGTTATACATAACCGTTTTAACATCAGCAAAGTCAAGGTTAATTAAACCAGGAACTGCGATAATTTCTGAAATTCCTTGAACCCCTTGACGTAAAACATTATCAGCCTCACGGAATGCCTCTAACATTGGAGTTGTTCGATCAACAATTTGTAATAAACGATCATTTGGAACTGAAATTAACGTATCAACATTTGCCTTTAATTCTGCAATTCCACGTAAAGCAAAATCGGTACGGCGTTTTCCTTCAAACGTAAATGGACGAGTAATAATTCCTACTGTTAAAGCTCCGCTTTCTTTCGCAGCCTTCGCAATAACAGGTGCTGCACCCGTTCCTGTTCCTCCACCCATTCCACAAGTAATGAAGACCATATCGGCTCCTTTTACGAGCTCTTTCAGTTCGCTTAAATTTTCTTCAGCAGCATGTTGACCAACTTCAGGATTTCCTCCTGCACCTAAACCGCGCGTTAAATCACGCCCAATTTGAAATTTACGATCTGCAATTGCTAAATTCAACGCTTGAGCATCTGTATTAACAACCACAAACTCTACTCCTTGTACACCGTTTTCAATCATACGGTTCACGGCATTACTTCCACCGCCACCAACACCTACAACAATAATTCTTGGGGCATATGTAAATTCATTTCCAAATCCGAAACCTTCCATCCCTGAAACCTCCTCTTTCCTTTTGCTTCTATTCTACTTTTTCATCAAATATCATATCAAAAATTCGAACCAAGACACCGCTGTTTTCTAATTTATGATCCATAAACGTTCTCTCTTGCTGTTCCTTAGCCTTCGGTGCCACTTCTGTGAATTCCAATTCCTCGCTACTTTCAATAGAATCAACTAGGACATTTTCGTATTTACTAAAGTCAATTATATTACTTTTTTGCCCAGTCAACAATGATATTTCATGAATAAATGTTGCCATCCCAATTAATTTCACATACTTAGCACTTCGAGCCCCTAGCATCATGGGCGTACAAACCGTTATATCTTGGTGAAAGACTTTCTTGGCTAATAAGTTAAGTCCCTCTATTTCGCTTGCACCCCCCGTAAAGATGTAGTCCATTTGGTCATACTTATAGCAATTCTCCACAAGATACTGCTTAACCAATTTTAAAATGGTTTCGTATTTCACTGTTAGACTGTCACTTAACATCTGACGCGTAATACAAGTAAACTGGCCCTCCACCTCGTCAGCATAAACAATTTCAGCAGTCGAAGCGTTCAAACAAATTTCACCGAAATTTAATTTTAACTTCTCCGCTAGTTGTTCATCTATCTTGAGGCTTTCACTAATCTGCTTTGTGACATCTTGTCCACCCATTGATAATGAAACCGAAGAAATAATTTTTCCTGAGTGAACAACCGTAACCGTCGTCATCCCTTTTCCAATATTGACATGACAGGCCCCTTTCTTTAATTGTTCCGGTGTTAACACATACATCATTTCTGTAATGCTTCCTAAAACAATATCTGCAATGCGGAACCCTGCTAATTCAGCAATATTAATCAGGTTATACACAACGGACGCAGAAGCCGTGATTTTTTGTGCATGTAAGACCAACTCTTTCCCAATAATGTCAAGCGGATTTTGAATTGTATTTTTATCATCTACCACAAAAGCTCGCGGCATCACATTAACAGCGACTTGATCATGATAGGTCGGCTGCGTAATAATATCACGGAACAACTGTTTAATATTAGCGTGACTAATTGGTTGATTAGAGTCTAATTCCAGTGTTTTGACCACGTTATCAATCCGGCATTCCACACTTGGAATAGCTAGCACAACATTTTGAATGTCTTGCTTAAGATCAGCCTCAACATTAGCTTTTAATCGTTTTAATTTTTCAACAATTTGATTTACATTAACGACTGTCCCGTTTTCAATCCCAGCCGTTGCAATAGATTGTTGCGATAATACATATAAGCGCTCTTGCCGAATATTACACACCATCAACCTAACTTCTGCACAACCTATTTCTAAGCAAGCATAAATATTATTCTTCACCTCTAACCACTCCACTAACATACGGTCTTATTACCATAATATCATAATTTATTTTACTATATTTTTGAGACGATGAAAAGAGTATTTAAAAAATATCATCATGATTAATCACATATTATACACATTATTTATCCACAGCTTACTCTTCATTAATCTCTTTATTATCCTGATCGCCTAACGGAACTTGATTAACACCTGAATACGGTTCAAAATAATCCCCTACGTCTAAGTAGTAGGTCCCACACTGTCCATCAGATAAGCGTTGCACCTGATCAACCATCGTCTGATAATACTTTAATTTTTCAACCATGGTATAACTGTTCACTTTAATGGTATTTCCATCCTTCAAAAATAAAGAAAATCGGTTAGTATCCCCATACATCGGTTCATAGTGAATTTCTTTAACCAAGTTAATTAAAATAGGATCGAGTTGCATCATTGATTGAATAAAGAGACCTAAAATGGGTTCATTTAACATATCTTCGGTCAATCCGTAGATAATCGTCCCCTGACAAACGACATCGAGTTTATCACTGTTCTCGATTAACTGACCATCACTCAACACATATTGATAACCCCCATCAAGATCCACACAACCAACCACATCTTTTTCCTCAATCTGAATCTTTAATTCATTAATTCCTACCCTTTTAACTGTCGCTTTCGCAATTAATGGGTGTTCTTCAAGTTTTGAGGCGACCTTTTTAGGACTAATTTTCAAAAAGTCATCCTCATAACTAATCTTCGCCATTTGTAAGATTTCAGAGCGTGAAACATAGTTTAATCCTTCAAAGTAAACCATGGATAATTTTCTGATAGGGGATGTGAAATAAAAAACACCTCCGATAATCACCATAACAAAGAGACTAAAAAAGAAGGCTTTTATCCTCTTTTTTAGTCTTTTTTTCGGCTTATGATTATTTTCTTTCTGACGATACTGCTCCATAAAAACGACTTTTTTTACACTCATTCCTCAATTCACCTACCAGTTAAACATTTCAACCTCTGGGTGCAATTTAATACCACTTCGTTCAAATACAACCGTTTGGACATGTTGAATTAAATCATAAATATCTTGTGCCGTAGCATCTCCCACATTCACAACAAAGTTACAATGTTTTTTTGAAACCTCTGCTCCACCAATTCGAACCCCTCGTAATCCAGACTCCTCAATTAATTGCCACGAATAATGAGGTAATGGATTTCTAAACGTACTCCCCGCTGATGGCATATTCGTTGGCTGCGATTCAATTCGTCGTATTTTACGCATTTTCATCAGGTCGGCAATCTCTTCAGAATTTCCTTGTTCTAACTCTAAAACCGCCTCAATAATCGTCCAATTAGGTTGACTTTGCATCACCGATGTCCGATATCCAAAGTTTAAATCCGTTGGAGTTAACCAGCGAAGTTCCCCCTCATCATCAAGGACTAATACTTTAACTAATACATCTTTAATTTCTTTATTGTACGCGCCAGCATTCATATAAATAGCCCCACCTACTGAACCTGGAACACCTGAAATAAATTCTAACCCCGATAAATTATGTTTTGATACACGATTAGCTAATAAAATCGTCGAAACACCAGCACCTACTGTCACACTTGTCCCGCTAATTTCGATATGGTCAATTCCCTTATCACACTTAACAATGACTCCCTCAAAGAGTTGGTCAGAGGGTAATAAATTAGATCCTCGACCAATCACTTTATAGTTCAACTGCTCTTTTTTAATCAATTTTAATGTTTGAATCAGAGACTCTTTTGAATTCGGAACGACAAAGAGACGAGCGGGTCCACCTACACGGAAGGTCGTATGTTTAGCAAGTGGCTCATTCTCAAGTAAAAGACCTAGATGATTCCCAGTATACTCCTCTATAAAACTCTTAAACATTAAAAACACCTACTTTTCCTCAATAATTTCATTCATCACTTTAATTAATCGATACGCTGCATCTGGAATTCCTAGTTCTTTAGAGGTGTTTCGCATATTTAAACGCAATTGACTATCTTTCATAATTCGGTCAATTTCACGATATAAGCTTTCTCCCGTTAACTCTTTCTCAAGCAACAAAACTCCCCCACCATGATCTGTTAAACTTCGTGCATTATACTCCTGATGATTTGCCGTTACATAAGGCGAAGGAATTAAGATACACGGAACACCTAACGCTGTTACCTCAGCTAAAAAAGTAGCTCCAGATCGCCCGACGAATAAATCAATATTCACTAGATATTGAGGCATGTTATTAATAAACGGTAAGACGTGAACATTTTTCAATTGTTCCACATCCTCAATGCGGTTCTTTATCCCCTCATAATGCTTATTTCCTGTCACAAAGACAACCTCATATTCGGCAGCTTCATATTTTTTAATCATTGAAATAAACGCCTCATTAATCGGTTCTGCCCCTCGGCTTCCCCCACTAATCATGACTGTTTTTTTATGAGGGTCTAATCCAAGTGCGCTTTTTCCAAGCTTTAATGTTCCGGCAACCTCTGTCGCCCGCGGATTTCCTGTTAAAACAACCTTATCTTGTGGAAAGTATGGACGAGCCTCTTCAAAACAAATAGCAACTTTATTAACGTAGCGAGATAAGAATTTATTTGTCACGCCCGGTAAACTATTTTGTTCATGAATAATGGTTGGTACTTTTAATCTTGAAGCACTGTATACGACAGGGCCACAAACATATCCCCCAGTTCCCACAACAACATCGGGTTGAAATTCTTTAATATACTTTTTCGAGATTGAGACCGCTTTAAAAAATTTCATAATGGTTTTAACATTCTCAAATGATAATGAACGCTTAAATCCTGCGATTTCAATATGTTTAAAGGGTAATCCTTCACGAGTTACAATTTCATTTTCTAATCCTTTTTCAGTTCCTATGTATAAAACTTCAAGGTGATCATCTACCTTTTGCAATGCTCGAATAACAGCAAGCGCAGGATAAATATGACCGCCTGTTCCACCACCAGTGACAAGGACGCGCATATTCTCACTCCTCATTAGACTTCATCGTCTTTTTATCATTTTATATTCTAACATATTTTAAACAAAATCTGTTAGCGTATTTTAAAATTCATGGAAATATTGTTTAATTTCATTTTTTTCGTTAAAATAAAATTATTTTTCGCTCAAATAATTTCCTTAATTTAGGATTTTAAAACATTTATCTCAATTCCATTCCCCCTGCATCATATATATTATTATATATTTTGAAGCAAAGGGGAATTCGAATGAAAAACAAATTACCTTCAATTGATTTATTGACCCTACTCCTCGCTTTAAGTATTAGTACCATCGGTTTAATTTTTGTCCTCTCTTCTTCTTACGTTTGGGCGGAATATAAATTTGATGATGCCTTTTACTTTTTTAAACGACAATTATTATTTGCCGTCATAGGGGTTGTCGGGATGATTGCAGTTTCACGTATTGATTATCCAATCTATAAAAAATATGCCTCGGCTTTCTTTTTTGGAAGTTTAATCATGCTTGCACTCGTACTCGTTCCAGGAATCGGGATGGTTCGTGGGGGAGCGCGAAGTTGGATCGGAATCGGTGCCTTTTCTATCCAGCCTTCTGAATTTATGAAATTTGGGCTCATTATCTTTTTGGCAAAGTATATGAGTACTTATGTCGAAGATGCTAAAACGTTTAAAAAGGGCGTCCTTCCGCTCCTCTTTTGTATCTTAGTCGTCTTCGGTGTCATTATGCTACAACCGGACTTCGGAAGTGGGATGGTTTTAGTTGGAACTGGATTTGTCATGCTTTTTGTCTGCGGAGTTCCAATCCGCTATTTCATGTACTTTATTTTAACCGGAGTTGCCGGAATCGTCGCTCTCGTTATCTCTGCACCTTATCGTCTAGCGCGTATTACCGCCTACCTTGATCCATGGAGTGATCCTATTGGATCTGGATTTCAAATTATCCAATCGCTTTATGCCATCGCCCCAGGGGGATTATTTGGTGCCGGTCTTGGAAACAGTGTTCAAAAGTATTTTTATTTACCTGAGCCCCAAACCGACTTTATCTTTGCCATCATTTCAGAAGAACTAGGTTTTATTGGTTCAGTCAGTGTCCTTATTTTATTCATCTTATTTTTTGCTAGATGTACCTTTCTTATTTTAAAGACCGATGATCTTTTTGCTAAATACATCATCGTTGGGATTATGTCGATGCTCATGATTCAAGTTATGATTAATATCGGGGTTGTTATCGGACTACTTCCTGTAACTGGAATCACTCTGCCGTTAATGAGTTACGGGGGATCATCTCTAACCGTTACCTTATTATCAATTGGAATTATTTTAAATATTAGCCGCTACATTAGGTAATTCAATTTAAAAATTTTAGTAGATTTAGTAATTCTAGTCACTAATAGTCTATTCCAAATCTAGTTAAATGGTCCTTTTTTTAAAAACCCGTCTTCAGTTTAATGAAGACGGGTTTTCTTATTGGAATAACCATTAGTCTATCTCCTACTCGATAACTCACTTGAAAAACTTCCCTTTTGTTTTAACCTAGCCTCTCACTTGAATAAGCCTTCAATTCTTTATCCTCACTCACTGCTTACATGACCTCCCACTTAAACAAAGTCTCTATTTTTTAATTCTTCTCACCTCACTCTCTTCACCTCCCCCATCTAAAACCTTTCCTGACGTAAGGCCTCATCTATATAAAAAAGGAGACGGATTAATGATCCATCTCCTAATTGGTTTCGATTTAATTTTCTACTTTAATTTCTCGACTAACTCAATAAAGTGGTCACCGCGTGTTTCAAAGTTAGGATATTGATCCCAACTTGCACAAGCTGGTGAAAGTAATACATGGTCATTCTCCTGAGCGATTTTAACAGCCTCCGCCATTGCTTCATCTAGCGTATTCACCATCACACATGGAAGGGAATGTTCATCCGCTAACTGTTTAAAGCGCGCATTCGTCTGTCCAAAAGAAATTAACATTTTAATTTTTGAAAAATAGGGAACAAGACCGCTCAAATCATGTTGGCGATCTAAGCCACCCGCTAAAAGAATAATAGAATCCTTAAAAGCCTCTAATGAAGTTTGAGTGGCAATGACATTTGTTGCCTTAGAGTTATTATAATAGTCCACGCCTTTAATCGTTGCAACATACTGTAGACGATGCTTAACCCCAACAAAGCGCATTAAAACTTTCTGAATTGCTGCCGTCTCGCATCCGTATAATTTACTAACAGCGACAGCTCCTAACACATCTTGCAGATTATGATTTCCTTTTAATAAAACTGAATCTACATCAATAATCTTTTCGCCTTTAAAATAAATAGCGCCCTCAGATAAGTAGGCCCCTTCTACCTTTCGATAAAGCGAGAATGGGACGCAAGTGGCTTTCGTTTTTGCAATCCCTTGAACAATCACGTCATCATCAGCATTGTAAACACAAAATTGATCCGCTGTTTGATTCGCAATCAAGTGAAGTTTAGCCTGACGGTACTCCTCGATATCCGCATGATAATCCAGGTGCGCCTCCGTAATATTTAATAATAACGAAATCTGTGGGTTAAAAGAATCAATTCCCATGAGTTGAAAAGAAGAAAGCTCCGTTACTAACACTTGATCGGCTGTCGCCTCTTCTGCGACTAAACAAGCAACCTCTCCTATATTTCCAGCAATCAACGGGTGAAGATTCCCCTCTTTTAACATTTCATAAATTAACGTGGTCGTTGTTGTTTTTCCATTGGTTGCCGTAATCCCAATAAACGGCGCCTCACTCACATCATACGCCAATTGAACCTCTGTTAAAACCGGAATCTGGCGTTTAAGTGCCTCCATTAATAACGGGACTTTTAAGTAAGGAATCCCAGGATTTTTAAAAATATAATCAAAATTTTGATTTAATAACTCCAATGGGTGAGAACCTACCACAACCTCAAATCCTTCAGCAATCATTTCTTTAGCGTCCAAATTATCGGGTAAAGGTTGGCGATCATTAATCACCACATGAGCTCCTAATTTTCGTAAAAGACGGGCAGCAGCTTTTCCACTTTTAGCCAATCCCATCACTAACACTTTCTTATTTTCATATTTCACGGTTTGTTTCATTTGAATCACCCTTTTCCACTATTAAAAGTTCTTCCACTTTAGATAGCGATAAATAATCCGATAGCTGCACAAATCAATGTGACTGACCATAAGAAGATAACAACCTTCCATTCACTCCACCCACATAACTCAAAATGGTGATGAATCGGTGCCATTTTAAAGAGACGTTTCTTTGTTCGTTTGAAATAGGCCACTTGAATAATCACTGATAACGTCTCAATCACATAAACTAATCCGATAATGACCAATAACAATTCTTGCTTTAAAAGGATCGATACCGCAGCAATAGCTGCCCCAAGAGCGAGCGAACCGGTATCCCCCATGAAAACTTTCGCCGGATTTAAATTAAAAACTAAGAACCCAAATAAGGCCCCAACAACGGCAAAACAAAATAACGCAATACTTGGTTGTTGCATAGCAACAGCAATCATCCCAAATGCACCAAATGTGATGACACTAACGCCTCCACAAAGACCATCCAAACCATCCGTTAAATTGACAGCATTTGAGAAACCAACCATCCAAAATAAAATAAATAACCCATATAGCCAGTGTAAATCGATACTAAATAGATTAAAGAAAGACAGTTCCGTTGAATATCCACTCTTTAAAAAGAGGTAGAAAAAGACTGCTGCTAAGACAAGTTGTGCTAATAGTTTCTGCTTCGGCTTAAGCCCTTCATTATTTTTACGGACAACAATAATAAAGTCATCAATAAATCCAATTAAACCAAAACCGACTAATGTTAAAAGCAACATCATTAACTCGTTTGTCATGCCGATATAGTCCGTAAAGAAAACGGCCACTAATAAAATGACAACAATTGAAGTTATGAAAATAATTCCTCCCATTGTCGGTGTTCCCGATTTTTTACGATGAGATTGCGGACCCTCTTCCCGAATTGCTTGACCAAATTTTAATCGGTGTAAAAAAGGTATGAAGAACGGTCCGATAATCGTCGCCATAAAAAACGTAAAAATTAATACAAATAAAATTGATTTTAACATTTTTATATACCCCTTTTTCTAATCACTTCTTCAACGACTATTTTATCATTAAACGGAACTACTTTACCATTAATATTTTGGGTTTTTTCGTGACCTTTTCCTAAAATAACAACTAAATCATTTGGCTTTGCCTTTTCAATGGCTGCCTCAATCGCCTGTTTACGGTCAACAACGACGGTGTAATTTTGATGGTCCGTCCCCGATAATAAATCATAAATAATACTTAACGGATCTTCGTTTCGTGGATTATCACTCGTAAAAATGACATGATCAGACAACGTTGAGGCATGTTGTCCCATGATTTTTCGTTTTGTTTTATCTCGATTTCCCCCAGCACCTAAAACCGTAATAATCTCTCCCTCTGCAATTCGATTGAGGTTGGTAAGGACTTGAAAAATAGCATCAGGATTATGGGCATAATCAATTACAATCGTCACATCATCCATTGTTTTCATGTATTCAAACCGTCCCTCAACCGAAGAAACGTGTTCAATAAATGAAATCACTTGAAGTGGAGAATACCCTAAAGAGTAAAAATAAGCGACGACAGACAAGACGTTATAAATATTGTATTTTCCGAATAAAGGAATTTGTGCCCGCTTAATAAATGCTCCTTTCACATAAAGGGAAAACACCGTATGGTCTATCTTATAAACAATATCTTTAGCATAAAAGTCAGCTTGAGGGCGACAACCGTAAGTTAGGATACGGCCATTGGTGACCCCAATAAAATAGTCTGAATGCTCATCATCGCAGTTAATAATCGCCATGCGATGGTCTTGATAGTCATTCATTTGGATAAAAGGGCGCATTTTTGTAAATAAATAGTCTTCAAATGTTTTATGATAATCCAGATGTTCTGGTGTAATATTCGTAAAAATCAGACGATCAAAATGAATTTGATCCACCCGATTTTCTTTAATCCCATGAGATGAAACTTCCATGACAAGGTATTGCAAATTATTTTTAACGCTATCTTGTAATAAATAGTTTAAATCTAAGCTCATCGGCGTCGTATGCGTTGCCTTTTTAGTCTGTCCAACCCATGAACCATTTGTTCCAATTAATCCACTATTAATTCCTAAGCTCTCAAAAACATGTTGAATTAAATAGGTAATGGTCGTCTTTCCGTTCGTTCCGATAATCCCCACTAAGTTAATATCTTTAGATGGCGTGCCATAATACTCATTTGAAACGACAGCTAATGCCTTTTTCGTATTAAAGACTTGAAAATAAGGGACATCTAGCGACAAATCCTTTTCCCCCACAATCGCAATCGCTCCATTTTGGATGGCTTTTTCAATATACTGATGCCCGTCTTGATCTTGCCCTTTAATGGCAAAGAAGACCCCGCCGGCCTTAACGGCCCGCGAGTCATAAGCTAGATTAGAAATTGTCTGATTTTCCCCCGTAAATTGAATACCTAACAATTCACCCATCTCTACTAGATTCATACTATCTTCCTCCATTTTTCATTAATTCCCTAAATACAATCGAACAGTTCCCCCCTCGATGGTACGTGAATAAGCCTCGGGTTGTTGAGAAATAACTTTAGAACCTTCACCATAATATTCAATTTTATAAAGCTGTGATGATTCAATCTCTTTTGGCTCTTTACCAACGAAATCAGGAATTGTGACATACTTCGTATCCGTCCATAAATATTTTTTCTCAATTTGATCATCACTTGGTTTTACCCCGATATAGGGTAAGGCTTCGGCTAAAATAGAACGTGCAATTGGTGCTGCAACAACCCCTCCGTATTGAATCGTATTCTTTGGATTATCGATTGCCACATAAACGACCAGCTGTGGATCATCCATTGGGGCAATTCCAACAAACGATAGGATATACTCCCCACTAATATAAGCCCCATCTTTCGCTTTTTGCGCCGTTCCGGTTTTTCCTCCCACGCGATATCCATCAATATAGGCGCTTTTACCACTTCCTTGTGCCCCTACCATCTCTAACGCATATCGCATCGTTTCAGACGTTTCTTCTGAAATGACACGACGCTTAACGGATGGCTCGCGTTCGTATAAAATCTCATTCGTATACGGATGAATCATACGCTTCACAATATAAGGTTGCATTAAATTTCCACCGTTAACCGCAGCACTGATGGCTGTAACGAGCTGAATCGGTGTGACCGAGTTCCCTTGACCAAACGATGAGGTAGCTAATTCAACATTTCCAATATTATCTGGGTTGAAAATAATCCCTTGAGATTCTCCTAACATATCAACCCCCGTTTTTTCATTAAATCCATAGGCTTTGATATATTCAAATAATTTTTCTTTCCCTAAACGTTGCCCTAATTCAATAAATCCCGGGTTACATGAGTTCATAATAACCTCAAGCATCGATTGATCCCCATGTCCTCCGGCTTTCCAGTCGCGGATACGCACGCCATCAACAATCGCATATCCTGGATCGAAAAAGCGGTCTTCTAATTTCATTACCCCTTCTTCTAATGCAGCTGAGAACGTCACAATCTTAAAAGTAGACCCAGGTTCATACGTTGACCAAATCGGTAAATTACGGTTAAAGATTTCCTGATCATAGTCTTGATAATTTTCTGGTTCATACGTTGGACGAGACGCCATCGCCAAAATTTCTCCGGTATTTGGATCCATGATTAATCCAATCATTTGGTCAGGACTATACTTCGCCACGGCATTATCAAATTCCCGTTCAAGAATTTCTTGCAAATGTAAATCAACGGTTAACTCCATATCTAACCCACGAGATGCCAATGAATAATCGTCTGAAAATTGCGGTAAAAAATTCCCTTTCGCATCGGAAAAATATTTCCAAACTCCGTTTTCTCCCATTAAATAATCATTGTAAACATATTCAAGTCCCGTAATTCCTTGATTATCAATCCCTGTAAAACCAAGCGTATGAGCCAATAAGCTCCCGTAAGGATAACTACGCTTTACATCATTTACTAAATAAACCCCATCTAAATTAGCTTCTTGAATCGCTTGTACTTGTTCAAGCGAAAGTTTACGTCCCTCTGGCTGAATTCTTTCGATTGAAACTCCATTCGTAACATGTCTTTTGGCTTCCTCAAAGCTTACATTCAAAATCTCTGCTAACACTTCCGAGGTATGATCAACATCCGTTACCTGACGCGGGATAACAATTGCTGATGGCGCCACCACATTTTCAACAATTGCCTCATGATTACGGTCATAAATAATTCCTCGCTGTCCCTCAATCGGTAAGTTTCGCGACCATAAAGATTCAGCTCTCTCTACCAATGTTTGCGAATCAAAAATTTGCAAATAAGCTAATCGAATCATGAGCGCTATAAAATAAATTAAAATAATTGAGAGTAACACGACTAAGCGCCGTTGAATAACCCCGGACTGTTTCATCTCTTATCCCCCTTGTTAAATAACTTTAAGATTCATTTATTACTTCCTATACATCCATAGTAACTATATGATTGCACTTCTAAGTAAATACATAATGATGGTCTTAAAATAATATTTATTCAACTGGATGAAAAATATTTCTTTTTTTATTCAATCATTAAAGAGAAAAGAAAAAAAGTGACCGTTATATGAAACAGTCACTTTCTACGTTGTTTATTCAGATGATTCCGATTCATGAGGAGATGGATTCGAATCTTTCGTTAAGGTAAGCGTTACTTTTAAAGCGTCGGTCACCATCTCTCCTGCTAAAACAGATTGTTCAGACACATAACCTTCTCCATTATACTCCACGTCTAAGTTTGTTAAGGTTGCAAATTGCACCACTTCGTCTTTTGTCCATCCCGTAAAATCAGGTAATTCATAGTTTTTCGATGTTTGAACAAATACTTTACTCGATGAAGTCACTGTCGAACCCGACTTAGGCGACTGAGCAAAAATTTGTTCACCATCCCCGATGACAACCGGGATTAACGCCGCCTGCTCAATTTCCTCTACCGCCGTTTCCACGGATTCATTCATTAACTGTGGAACCGTGGAATTTTGATAAAAATCAGCAATATCAACCGTCGGTATTTTTTCGGCTCCAAGATAAATTAAAGCATTTTGCATCACAAAACGATACAGGTTCCCTAATTGATCATGCCCACCCGTTTCCGGGCGATCAATCGCCACATACATAACTAATTGTGGGTCTTCCGCTGGGGCAAATCCAATATAACTATACACATACTCGTTAGCCAAATATCCATTAGCTCCATCGGCAATCTGAGCCGTTCCTGTCTTTCCACCACTCGTAAAATCCTTTAAGGCATACGCAATTCGACCAGATCCCGTTTCTTCTTCTGTCACACCGATCATTAATTGCTTCACTTTCTCTGCTGTCTCAGCTGTAATCGGCTTCTCGCCTAATACCTTTTGAATCTCAAAAACCGTTTCCTCTGTATTTGAATCGTAAACTTGAGAGACTAATTGCGGCTTAATAATTTGTCCTTCATTTAAAATGGCCGTAATGGCTTGAATATGCTGAATTGGGGTTGTTAATAGCCCTTGACCAAATCCGGCAGTGATTTTTTGTGTCGAGTCCGAGCTACTCGGTAAGGTTCCAGCGCTTTCTGATGGTAGCGGTAATCCGACCGGACTTCCAAACCCAAACTTTTTAAGATACTCAATATTTTCATCTGGGGTAATCCAGTTTTTCAACATATCAATGACCGCTGTATTTGATGAACGATAAAACCCTTCATCATATGAAATCGTTCCCCAAGTCGTATTATAATCTCGAATCGTTAATCCATTAACCAACCGTGATCCTGATTCATAAAGCTGACTTCCCGAATACTTTCCTTCATTAATAACCGCCGCATAAGTATAGATTTTCATCGTCGATCCCGGTTCAAACGGGTCTGAAATAACCGGGTTATTATATCCCTCTATATCGCGAATATTTGGGTCAAAACTCGCCCGGTTCCCCATCGCTAATATTTCACCCGTTTTCGGATTAGCAACGACGGCAACTAAACTCTTTGGATTAGCCTGTTCCCATACTTTATCCATCGCCTCTTCTAAAAAGGTCTGGATTGTAGAATCTAAGGTTAAATAAAAATCATATCCATCCTTCGCCTGCTCAATTACATACTCCGTTTTATTCGGTTGTAAATATCCCTTTTTATCTTTAATATATTGAATCAATCCGTCCGTTCCCGTTAAATAATCATTTAAATATAATTCTAATCCCATTTCTCCGGTTAACGTCCCAGTCTCCTCGTCCAATTTCGTGTATCCTAACGTATGCGAGGCAAAAACCCCGTTCGGATAAAAACGTTTATTATTTTGTCGGAAATTGATTCCGCTCAACTCTAATTTCTCAATTTCCTCTTTTTGGAGATAGGTTAATTGGCGACCTGCGTTTCCAAACTCTACCTGTCGTGCATCCTTAGATAAAATTTCTGAAATTTCCTCAGGTGTTAAATCAATGACCGTGCTCAATTTTTCTGCGGTTTCTTCTATATTTTCAACCACATCCCCGTATCCTTCATACAAATTGGCATATAAAGTATATGACGTTAACTGCTCTGCCAGGGCGTTTCCATCACGATCATAGATACTACCTCGTCTCCCGGTCACGACCTCTTCAACCAAGTATTTTTGCAAGGCATATTCATACAAATCCGTCCCTCGCGTTTTCCCCGTCACCGCAATTTTCACAAAACATCCCGCGACGTAAACGAAAAGAATCCCGGCGGTAACCATCGTTCCGAAAAGCAACCTTCTTCCCGTATTATTCAATTGCTGCTTTTGTTTCTTTTTCTTCACCTACACCAACCCCATCACTCATTATTTCTCCTATTTTTAGGAATAGACCATGCTCACTACTCCAATCAAGTCAATCAAAATAACCTTCACTTCTTCAAGCAATAGGGATTCCTTTCTCACGCTAAAGACCTCCATAACCTTTCCTTAAATCCAGTGATTACAAAGATAGAGAGTAACCTGAGCTACTCTCCAATCGTAATCGTATTTTCATAAGTTGAAAGACCCTTCGTCTTCGCAACATCCATTGCTCTTGAATACGTCGATAATTCCGAAATTTTAGAATATAATTCCTCATTAACAACGAGTTGTTGATTAATCTCTAACCGTTTCTGCTCGACAAGATAATGAACTTCGTTAATTTGTGCATCTAAATAAAGTTGCCCAATTAAAAGGATAAAAACCAAGACAGAACTCATCCCTACCAATCCATGTAAAGAATATAACCCTTTTTTCTTTACACGTTTTTTCTTTACCGTTAACGGCGCTGTTCTTTTTTGTATTTCATGTTGTTCAACTTGTCTTTTTAATGGACTCATTTACTTCTCCCCCTTATTTTACTTCAATCGCATTGCTACCCTTAATTTAGCAGAATGTGACCTATTATTCTCTGCTAACTCCCCTTCAGCAGCCACAATCGGCTTTCTTGTAATGACTTTGAATTCCGGTTGGAACTCCTCTGGAATAATTGGCAATCCTCGTGGAATATCCTTCGACTCGCTACGTTTTTTAAACATATGTTTACAAATGCGATCCTCTAATGAATGGAAAGTAATCACCGCGACCCGGCCATTCACATTTAACATATCCATCGCATCTTGTAGAGCATACTCAAACACCTTTAATTCATCATTAACAGCGATACGCAACGCCTGAAAAGTTCGCTTCGCTGGATGCCCACCTTTACGACGCGCAGGTGCTGGAATCGCAGATTTAATAATCTCAACGAGTTCAAAAGTCGTCTCAATCGGCTGTTTTTCCCGATATCTTTCAATCGCACGAGCAATTTGTTTAGAAAATTTCTCATCGCTATACACACGGAAAATAAATTCTAAATCTTTATACTCCCACTCATTCACGATTTCATAAGCAGATAAACTAGCTTCTTGATCCATACGCATATCTAACTTCGCGTCATGATTATAGCTAAATCCACGTTCAGGTGTATCAAACTGTGGAGATGAAACACCTAAATCAAAAATAATCCCATCGATCTTTTCAACCCCACGTGCCTCTAACTCTTCTTTTAAATGAACGAAATTACTTTTAATAATCGTAAAATGATCACTAATCTGCCTTAAGCGTTGCGTCGCATTTTCAATCGCAAAGGCATCTTGATCAAACGAATAAAGATGACCGGTCGTTAACCGTTTTAAAATTTCGCTACTATGACCACCGCCACCTAGCGTGCAATCCACATAAATTCCGTCCTCTTTAATCGCTAAATTTTCAATTGATTCATGAAGTAATACTGAGTAGTGATTAAACATCGTTGAACCCTCCTATAAATCAACTTATCTCTTAAACTGATACTACTATTATTGATAATCCTATCGAAGTAGGCTTTGATATCCACATTTCACCACTAATTATACCGTATCTACCGCCGATTTAAAATAAAATTTAATGGTTTTATAGAAAAAAGTTCTATTCTTTCCACCTTCAACATATACTGTCCGCTCCCCTTTCAAGGGCGCACAAGCTATCCCTTCACGAGATTTTGGCTCAAGAGATTTAACACCTTCCCGCTTTGAAGGGGTCTATTTTCAATCTTCCAACGGGCTTTAACCTAGGCCATCTATAGAATTCAATCCGTTTCCGTTAGATAAAAAAGACGGCATGATTCCTTCATGCCGTCTTTTTCACTTATTTATTCATTTTCTTCTTGTTCCATTTGAGCAATAATTTCATGATATTGCCCGATTAAATCTTCAAAAATTTCTAAAACTTCTTCGCGTCCTTCATGTGTTTCAGAAGAGTACGCCACAAACACATCGTCTTCATCAAACTCTAGGGTCTCTTTAATCAGCTTTTCTTGCTTTTTATACTGACTGCGATTGACCTTATCCTTTTTCGTTCCAATGACTAAGGTTGGAATTTCGTAATATTTATATAAGCCATACATCGCTATATCTTCAGCCGTCGGTTTATGACGGTAATCAACTAATAAAACCCCTAAAATCAATTCGTCACGTTCGACTAAATACTCTTCAATCATTCGTCCAAACGATTCTTTTAAGGAGTGATTAACCCTTGCATAACCGTATCCTGGAACGTCTACTAAATACATTTCATCATTAATATTATAAAAATTCAATGTCTGTGTTTTACCAGGGCGCCCCGAAACACGTGCTAAATGTTTTCGGTTCGTTAATGAGTTAATAAACGATGATTTTCCGACGTTTGATCGTCCGGCAAAAATCATTTCTGGTAATCCATCTGTCGGATAGTGTTCTGCACGAACACAACTTTTTACATATTCTGCCTTGTTAATTTGCATCTTCTTCACACCTTATCGTAATGCCTGTTGTAATACTTCATCTACTGTTGAAACTGGAATAAAGGTTAATTCATCTCTTACCGATTGTGGAATGTCTTCTAAATCTTTTTCATTATCCTTTGGCATAATCACTACTTTTAACCCTGCACGATGGGCTGAAATCGATTTTTCTTTTAATCCACCAATCGGTAAAACGCGTCCACGAAGGGTCACTTCTCCTGTCATTCCCACTTCACGTTTTACTGGTTTCTTAGCTAATGCCGAAACAAGCGCTGTTGTCATCGTCACCCCAGCAGATGGACCATCTTTTGGTGTTGCCCCTTCAGGAACATGGATATGGATATCATGATCTTTAAATAACAGGGGATCAATATTAAAGCGCTCTGCATTCGCACGCACATAACTGATAGCGGTCTGTGCAGACTCTTTCATTACATCGCCTAATTTACCCGTTAACACCATTTTACCTGTTCCTTTATAATAAGTGACTTCAACCGGTAAAATATCACCGCCAAATTGCGTATAAGCAAGCCCAGTGACAACCCCTACTTGATCTTCCTCTTCTAATAATCCATGCGTAAATTTATGCTTCCCTAATAAATCAGTTAACATTTTTGAATCGACATGAACGCTTTCTAACTCTTCACTTAATAGCTTTCTCGCCGTCTTTCTACAAATCGAACCAATCAATCGCTCTAACTGGCGAACCCCTGCCTCACGTGTATAATGCTGAATGAGTTCCATTACGACCTCATCCGTCACCGTTAATTGCTGATTGCTTAATCCGTGCACTTCCAATTGACGAGGAATTAAATAACGAATTGCAATTTCAAATTTTTCTTGTTCCGTGTAACTATCAACATGAATAATATCCATACGGTCACGAAGTGGCGCCGGAATATTTTCTAAGTAGTTCGCTGTTGCCACAAATAAAACATGAGATAAATCGTATTCTTCCTCTAAATAATGATCGCTAAAATGGCTATTTTGTTCAGGATCTAAAACTTCTAGCATCGCTGAGGCTGGATCTCCTTTATGGTCACTTGCCATCTTATCAATTTCATCGAGTAAGAATACCGGATTCGTTGTTCCCGCTTTTTTCATCGCTTGAATTAATCGTCCTGGTAAGGCACCAAGATACGTTCGTCGATGACCTCTTATCTCAGATTCGTCTTTCACGCCACCTAAAGAAACTTTAACAAACTTTCTACCAAGTGCATCTGCAATCGAGCGAGCCAACGACGTCTTTCCGACCCCAGGAGGACCCACTAAACATAAAATCGTTGACGGATTTTTCCCCGTCATTGTCTTCACCGCTAAGTACTCAAGGATGCGCTCTTTCACTTTCTCTAATCCATAATGTTGTTTATTTAACGTTTCCTCAGCGAATAAAATGTCTTTATTATCTTCGGTTTGAACACCCCATGGTAGGGCAACTAACCACTCTAAATACGTTCGGACAACACCTGATTCACTTGAGTTCGCTGGCAACATGTCAAAGCGTTTGATTTCTTCAAGAGCTTTTTCTTTCACCGCTTGCGGCATCTGTAAAGACTGTACTTTTTCTCTAAACTCTTCGCTTACAGCCTCTTTTGAATATTCATCCCCTAACTCTTTTTGGATGGCTTTCATCTTTTCACGAAGATAAAATTCTTTTTGATGTTCATCTAACGCACGTTTAACCTCTTGGTTAATTTTCATTTCCAATTGGGCGATATGTTTTTCCTTTTCTACTTCTTTTAAAAGAGACTCTAAACGTTTTGCAACAGAGGTCATCATTAAATACTTCATTTTATCTTCTTCTGAGATTCGTAAATAAAACGCAACAATATCAGAAATCGTTGCTGCTGTTTCTGCTTCATCTATTAAAGTCATGACATCCGCTGGATGAGCAAAGAGTAAACTACCATGATCCGAAACTTCCTCTTTTAATAAACGAAGCATTGCCTCTTCCTCATCTGAATGAGTTAAAAGGGACGGCATCGTTTGAACACGTGCCTCGAAATAAGGTTCAAGCTGACAATACTCTTCTATCTCAATACGCGTAATGGAATTAAACTTCACCTTATAATGTCCATTTGGAAGTTTAATCTTCATCGTAATTTTAGCGATTGTCCCATATTGAAATAAATCCTCACTTTGAGGTCTTTCCACGTTAGGATCCATTTGTGAAACTAACACGATATAATTTCCATTTTCCTCACAGGCTTCTAACGCCTCAATCGATTGTAAGCGGCCAATTTCTAAACGGACCTCTGTATTGGGTAATGAAACAACACCACGAACGGGTAACACAGGGAGTGTATGCACCTCAACGTTGTTTACATCTATTCTCATTTCCACTCACCTCACTAGTACTTTTAACACGACATCTTTGATTATAAATAGAACATTTTAAAAAAATTCTATTTCATCACCATCTCTTGCGACTCATGCGTTTACTCATTTAATAAACGAATCTTTTAAGTAATATAGAAAAGGAAGCCATTAGCTTCCTTACTCTACCTTTTATTATAGCACAAATCCAGTTAAATATATGACTAAATGCATATTATGCTACATCATTTTTAAAAACTAAGGTTGGTTTTTCATGATGCTCAATCACTTCACGTGTAATAATACATTTTTCGATATTATCCGTTGAAGGGATTTCAAACATCACATCTGTCATAATGGATTCAATGATTGAACGTAATCCACGTGCCCCTGTTTTACGTTCAACTGCTTTTTCCGCAATGGCAGAAATTGCTCCTTCGTCGAACTCTAACGCCACATTATCCATTTGGAAGATTTTTTTATACTGTTTCGTTAATGCATTTTTAGGTTCTGTTAAAATACGAACTAAATCATCAACTTCTAACGGATTTAATGCCCCAATAATAGGGAAACGCCCAATAAACTCTGGAATTAAACCAAATTTCAATAAGTCATCCGGCTGAATATGACTGTAAATTTCTTTTTTACTCATATTATTCGCTTTTGAGTCTGCCCCAAATCCGATGACTTTCTTACCGATACGACGTTTCACAACTTCTTCAATTCCGGCAAATGCTCCACCTGCCATAAATAAAATGTTGGTTGTATCAATTTGGATAAACTCTTGGTTCGGATGCTTACGCCCTCCTTGAGGTGGGACATTCGCCACAACCCCTTCTAAAATTTTTAATAAGGCTTGTTGGACCCCTTCCCCCGAAACATCTCGAGTAATAGATGGGTTATCTGAGCGGCGTGCAATTTTATCAATTTCATCAATATAAATGATTCCTCGTTGAGCCTTCTCAACATTGAAATCAGCAGCCTGTAATAAGCGAAGTAAAATGTTTTCAACATCTTCTCCTACATATCCAGCTTCTGTTAACGATGTCGCATCAGCAATCGCGAACGGAACATCTAAGACTTTAGCTAAGGTTTGAGCAAGTAACGTTTTCCCACTTCCTGTTGAACCTAGCAATAAGATATTACTTTTTGAGATTACAACATCATCGTCACCTTCATGATTTGAAGTTAGGCGCTTATAGTGATTATACACCGCTACGGCTAATACCTTTTTCACTGCCTCTTGACCGATGACGTATTCATTTAATAACTCATAAATTTCTTTCGGTTTCGGTAACGTTTTAAACTCTTCACTTAACTCATCTGATTGTTCGTTCTCAATGATTTCCGAACACATTTGGATACATTCATCACAAATGTAAACCCCCGGTCCAGCAATTATCTTGTTGACTTCATCATGACTTTTCCCACAAAATGAGCAGGTAATATCAATATTATTCATCCTTTACACCTCCATACAGTGACAAATCTCATTATTGAGTAACCACTACCAATATATTCAACGCTTGACTCATTTATTAACATCTCTTTTTGACATTTTTTGCATTTTCTCTTATTGCACAAAATGAGGCACGAATATCCGCGCCTCATTAAAAGTTGTGTGTTTGTGTGTGTCGATTAATTATTTACGAACTGATTTTTCAACAATGAAATCAACTGCTTTTTGAACTTTTAAATCTTCTTTTAACATTACTAAGCTTGGTAATTGAGCTTTTAATTCTTCTAATTCACGCCCGTAAGCTTGAGCAATTTCAGCTAATTTCGCGTTAACTTCTTCTTCTGTTACATCGATATTTTCAGCTTTTACAATGGCTTCTAATGTTAAGTTATAAGCTAAACGTTTTTCAGCTTCAGGACGTAATTGAGCTTTAAATTTATCCATATCCATTCCTGTGAATTGGAAGTATAAATCTAAATTAAATCCTTGCATTTGGAAACGTTGGTCAGCTTCACGAACCATTTGAGCGACCTCAGAATCGATCATTTCAGCTGGAATTTCGAATGTTGCATTTTCAGTTACTTTTTCAACAACCGTATCAATTACATGATTACGAGCAGCTGTTTCTTTTTGCTCTTTTAATGTTTTTTCTAAATCTGCTTTTAAATCTGCAATCGTTTCAATTCCATCACGATCTAAATCTTTAACAAACTCGTCATCTAAAGCTGGTAATTCACGTGTTTTTACTTCGTGTAATGTGACTTTAAATGTTGCGTCAGCTCCCGCTAACTCTTCTGCATGATATTCTGCTGGGAATGTCACGTTGATTTCTTTTGTTTCTCCTGTGTTCATTCCGATTAATTGTTCTTCAAATCCTGGGATAAATGAGTTTGATCCAATAATTAATGGATGGTTTTCACCTTTTCCACCTTCAAAGGCAACTCCATCTTTAAATCCTTCATAGTCGATAACTGCTGTATCACCGTTTTCAACAGCGCCTTCTTTTACAACAATTTCCGCATGGTTTTGTAATAATTTTTCTAATTCAGCTTCAACGTCTTTTTCAGTCACTTCTGTTGATAATTCTTCAACTTCGATTCCTGTATATTGACCTAATTCAACCTCTGGTTTAACAACAACTGTTGCTTCAGCCACTAATTCTTTACCTTTTCCGATTTCTTTAATATCCCATGTTGGAGCAGCCACTGGCGCGATGTTTGTTTCTTCAACTGCATCTACATAAGCTTGTGGTAAAATAGCGTCTAACGCGTCTTCGTATAAAGCTTCAACTCCAAACTTTTGTTCAAACATTGGACGTGGAACTTTCCCTTTACGGAATCCAGGAACTTGTAAATTTTTTGATACTTTTTTAAATGCAGCGTCTAATGCTTTATCAAATGATTCTGCTGAAAGAGTAATTGTTAATTTTACTTTATTTTTTTCAATTGTTTCAACTTTAACTGCCATTTCTTCTAACCTCCATCGATAAACGTTTCGTTTACATCCTTATGACAACGTTTAAATTATAACATAGCCGTTTTCTAATTTCTACATTAATGATGATAAACTTAGGATATACTGACTCATTTTGTACGCAATGTCAGGATTTGCTTCTCCTTGTCGCTTTAACACACCTTCGTCTACCGCCACCTCGATCTCCACCCCAAAAAGTTGTCTGAGGAGTTCAAAGATCACTTCATCTTCACGAAGTCGGTTGGCAAATGGAAACGACGATTGATAAAAAAAGATAAGGGGTTGGATTAATGCCTCTTTTAGAGTAGGGTCAATTTCTAATTTTTCTAATTGATTTAAGACCTGGTCAATTCGCTCACGCTCTTGTTCTAAAATCAGGGGCTTGGTCGGTAAATTTCTAACCTCTCCATCTTCTTCAAATCGAATCACACACTCTAAATTTTTTTGTGCTAATAATTCAAAGATCGCCCGCTTGATAAGAGGGGACGGACAGTGATTTGCAGTATTTTCTAATTTCTCTTTAAACGCGACGAGACGCTCCGTTTCGACTTCTTGCAAGTCAGAAACAATGGTGAGCGCTACGTTTAACTCTGGATTCTTTTCAAGCGTCATCACTTTTTTTCTCAGTTGCTCATCCCAATACGTTTCGTAATACGTTTTTAATTGATAAACGAGTTCAATTAAATTCTTTTTAGCGAACGATTGGAGTTGATTTCCATAAACATTTTCTTTTTCTTGACGTTGTTCGTGGTGATTTTGAAAAGTTGCAACTAATATATCATGAGCAACTAAGCTCAAATCTAAACCATTCTTTTTTAAAATTTCTGAGATGAGTTGTTCTGCCGTTTCAAATTCACGTTTTAAAAAATACGCCGTCACTAACTGTTTTTTTACTGCTCGCTCAATTTCAGCGGTTTGGACACACACTAAAAAATCTTCTAAAAAGCAGATTGCCTGATCAATATATCCTTTTTCAATCATTTCATTAGATTGTTCAATTTTTGCTTGATAATTCGTTTGAACGTCATAAATAATAGCCATCTTTCACCTCTTCCTTTCCTTTTAATTTTTAAGGAAAGAGTCTTTTAAAATAAAAAAAAGAACTACCCTTGTAGTCCGAACTTGTTATAAATGGCATCCCGGGAGGGATTCG
>DKYS01000055.1:53024-54117 GCA_002493395.1 Turicibacter sp. UBA7094
TCTATCCAGCTGAGCTACCGAGACATATTTTTATTACAAAACTTATTCTAAAGCATCTTTACTCTTTTGTAAATACTTTTTAGCAATTTTTTTCTTTTTTCCTCAAAAATTAAATTTTCTTCCTCTGTTTATTCTTTGCGACCTCCCCCCTATTTTAGCGAATCACTCCTCTAAATCTTTCAGTTAACACCTTCTCAGTTAACCGCTAAGTCACAAGCATCTATCACACACTTTCCTTATTATATGTACCTTTCCTTTAAGAGATAACATGAGATACTTACATCATAAAAACATTTACTCATTTGCAAGTCCTTTAGCCTTGGTTCTTTTCTAGATCCAATATTTGTTTTTTCATCAATTCGACCAGACGCTCGCCATTGATTAGAATAACCTGACTAAGTCTTGCTTCTTCAACGGCAAAACGATTAAAGTCGGATGTCGTTATAAATATGGGCTGTGCATGATAAGGATGACATGCTCCAACCAATTTTTGAATCTGTTCCGTTGTAATTTTATTAGTATCTCGATATTTTTTACACTCAACATAATAAACCTGTTTACCTAATGTAAGAATTATATCTTTACCGCGGTCTCGGGTAGGAGGTGTTTGTTTAACATCAAATCCCTCTTTTCTAAAATATTCCGCTACTACCGCTTCAAACTCAGTAGGCTCTAATGCCTTCAATTGCTCGATTAAACTTAAATTTTGATACATTTTGCCATTAAACTTAAAATACTCAGACAACTCAACTTTAGTATTCATATAGTCAAGATAATATAATTCTGAACAATTGGTGTTGTCGTTGCTAGTATCCTTGCCCCGCGAAAACCATACCCCACATACAACCACTAATATGACTAACACCGAGCTCCAATCAATTAACATCACTATTTCAGCTATAATAAAAGATAGCACAACAAACCATAAGGAATATATCCATGTTTTTTGAGAATTTAATGATTTCATCTTATCACCCATGATAGTATTATCCTATTTTAGGTACTTTATCCTTTATTTTTAACGAAAAGAAATGACAGTTATCATTACTATACCTATTTCTCTTTAAGCAAGTAGGATAATCCAATCCACTTT
>DKYS01000055.1:54466-60530 GCA_002493395.1 Turicibacter sp. UBA7094
CCCCTTCTTCCGGTCTAAAAAGGAAATTAATACTTTTTTATTATTTTTTTCTATTTTGGCTTGCCAAATCGTAAATTGGTGATATAATTAATAGTGTAAAAGCCAGTGTGGCGGAATTGGTAGACGCAGTGGACTCAAAATCCACCGAAGTTTACTTCATGCCGGTTCGAGTCCGGCCACTGGTACCAATATCGACATCTACACCATTCAATCGAATGGTGTTTTTTTTATTTTTGGCCGTTTGCACAGACACCACTCCCCCCATTATCATAGATTATATTGAGGATACCAATTCAAACATTCATCCTAAAATCATCCTAATTCATTCAAACATCCAACCTTCCTACACTTTTATTAACAAAATCTATTTACTTAATCACTTCCGGTATCCTCAGTCGATTAAGGACAGTAGAAACACAAAAATCATTCATTCTATTTTTTAAACTTATAAATTCCTATCTATTCCTAATCATTCTCCTACTTTTTATCTAATCATTCCATCCAGTTTAATTCATTCTTATACCATAATACTTTTTTATAAACCATTTCATTTACCACACATTTTTATACGATTTACACTACGATACTGTCACTTAAAAAAGACCCTCTACCTGATAACGACCCTACGGGTTTACAGCATAAGAGGGTCTTTTTTCTTTTCTTTGGAAACTCACACCAAAAATATTCCCTCCTCAGTGAGCATTCTAAATAAAAAAGAACATCGCCTCATCATTAGGCCATGTTCTAATAAAAATCGATACACGATAAAAATACATTTTAAACGACAAGGGAGGAGGTAAGACCCGCATTTCTTTTTCTACCGAGGCCTATCTCCTTCATGATGGCAGTTACAATTGACTGAATTAAAAAAATAATTCACTTAAAATCCAATACGTAATGCACATTTCGAAAATCGCACCGAAGATAAAAGCTTCCATTGTCATACCAATCCCTCCCCTATCTTATAGGATATCTCCTTTTATTATTTATTTTTTTGAAGATTTTACCCGTTATTTTTTAACAAAATGTCACGAAGGTAAAATTTTGACCTGATACACATAATATTTTCCTTCATCAAAACCGATATACGAATGCACGTACCCTAACGTATCATTATGAGAACGTCCTAACACGCGTTGAGTCAAAACAAGATCATGCCCAAGCTGTTGATTTTGACTCTTGATGGCACTTGAGTGACTAACCGGAGCGACCACCCCTTTTAAGTCCTGTTTTAATTGGCCACGCTCATCATAAATAGCTTCTAAATAATCTTGGCTCCGCCTAGAAACATCTAAAACGGTCACCTCTTGTGTATTTAAATCTTTCACTTCTACTTGGTAATTCGGTAAATATGTCACCTGGAACTTTAACTTTTCCTCTAACAATTGATTGCTAAATCCAAGTTTCACCTCTTTCCCTCGGTTAAAAAAGATGTAGTAGTCGACTTGACTTCCCGTTCCACCGCTAAATACATAAACCCCAATATCAAATTGGCCATTATGTGTAAAATCGACGACATCAATGCCTCCGCCCATTCCTCTAGCGGTTGGAATTGGGTAAAATTGTTTTTCTCCTGTGACCCCGTTTTCAACGACGAGCGTTATCTCACGATAAATTAATTGATCCCCCTCTTTCATTCCGAGTAAATAAACTTGATCAACTTGCTCACTCCCGATGAGGGGGATACTTTGATGGGCAAGTTCAACGACTTCACTTCTTACCAATCGATAATCGGATTGATAGCCACTAATTCCATATTCCATCTTATCGCCTCACTTTAACAATCTACTTTACTATATGCAGGGAAAAAGCGGAGCGAAACTACACAAATAAAAATCCTTTGCTTGAGCATGAAATAAAACAGGCGAGTAGGGGTTAAGCTACTCGCCTGTTTTTATTCTCGTCCTCGAATCATTTCCTCAAAGGTTTCTCGATCACTATATTCAATTCCATCTAGTTGCCATTCATATAAAAAGGCAAGCATCGAATAGTCCGTTGGTTTTACCATATTAAAACGAATATACTGATCATCCATCGTTTTAATAATAATTGATGTTTTATTATACGTCTGATGACCGAGTGCCAATTTAATTTTCATTTGACGGTACTGATCTGTTTTAGCACAACAATCTTCGTAGTAGAAAAACTGATAATTTTCACTCCCAATAAACCGATCTGATAAGTAACGTTTATTTTGCTCATCATATGCCGTATTCGATTGTTGCCCAAGTGGATGTCTCATAATCAAATTCACATGATAAGCCACAATTTCAAGGGGTGTTGGATGACTAAAATTAATATAGTTCAACACCACAAGTCCCACAACCGTTATCGCTAACGCGACAAAGTAACACCAAACTGTATTAAATAGCACAGGTCCTACGACGATATAACGCATTAAAAATGCTAAAGTAATCAATAGGTCATATACGAATAAAAAGGTTCGATTAACTCTAAGCATTAAAATCCCCCCTCTATCTTCAGGTCTTAACAACCTTCTTTAATGCATTATATGAAAAAAGAGGGGAGATGGAACTTAATCTTTATCAATTCAGCGAGATTTTTGCCCATCTACTTAAAATAAGACATAAGATAGGATGAGCGAGAGAACCATCCCCACCAAAGCCGGGACAATGGTTCGTTTTAATAGACGCTGCACAGGCACGTTTAACATCGATGAAATAATAATCACGGTCGGTGAAACCGGCGAAATACTTTTGACAAGATGCGACACAAACTGCATCGGAATCGCTAGCATCATCGGATTGACCGCTGATGAGAACTGGGGCATCAACTCCACACACGCATAAAATAATGCTAATCCACTTCCACTCAATAACCCAACACTTAAAGCGAGCAAAGAGAATAGGAGCATTAAAATAACACCGGCACTCGCCAACTGTTGAACTTGAGTGGTTAAAAAATCAATGACCCCGATGATTTTTAATCCTTCAACAAATGTCATCGCAGCCACCACTTGAATCACAACGGTTGTGAATCCCACGCCCATTCCATCAAAAAAACTCTGAATTGATTCAAACCCTTGCCGTAAGGAGCGTGTTCGAATGACTTCGCATAAAATAGACAAAACGAACGAACAAAGCGTGACCTCAACCATTCCGACCCCACTCTTGTTTAAGCCGACATTAAAAAGCATCAAAAGAACGAGCGGTAACATCGGTAAAATAGCGTATAAACGGGGCACGAAGGCGAGCGGCTCTTCCTTCTCAATCGATGAAAGTTGGATTAAATCATCTGTCTCCGATTCGCGTTTATCGCAAAATGATTGCCAGAAAAAGTGGACGATCATTAAAATAAAAATCACGGGTAAAGACACTTTGGCGTGATAATCAAAGACATACGTCCCCACCTCCATCGAAAGTGCTTCTGACGCTAAAATATTATCGGCTCCTAGTGGCGTTGGGGCAATCGTCGCCGACATCGCAATCACGGCTGCTACCCCAAGAGGAGAAACACCGGCTGACACTAAGATGGGATACGCGGTCGTCATCAACAAAACAGATAAACTCGACGCACTCGGAATGATGAGACCTAAAATATTACCAATGACATAAAAAAGCGGGATGAGTAACGCCTTAAACTTTAAGCGAGCGAGCGGACGACTCAACAAGTCAACCGTCATCTGATTCGCTCCAATCTGTTTCATAAACGCCGTATACCCAAACAATAACATCAAAATAAAACCGGCACCTGTTAATTGATTCGTAAATACATTCCCAATCACTTTAAATAAATCAAAAAACGGAATGCCACTCCTTTTTTCTTCTGTTAATAATGGTATCTTAAGAAAAATAGCGACGATCATTAAGAGGATTCCACTTAAGAACATGATCCATTTAATTTCTATTTTTTGTTTTAGTAAATAAATGGCGATTCCTAATACAATTAATGTTGTGATTAAGGCAATCATCTTTCCTCCTCCTTTTTCCTATCTTAACAAATTCACCCTAATTATACTAAATGACGCGAAAAGACGCCACAAAAAAATCCTTCCAAAGAAACGCGATTCTTCAGAAGGATTTTTATTTTAAAGATGCCAATCAATCTTATCCGATTGAGGTGCTCGACATTGCGGGCAATATTTATCAGACTCACTCAATTCGTAACCACAATTTTCACACGCTCGGATCTGTTTAATCTGATTGATTTCGACTTGTATTTTTCTAATCTTTGACTTTTGTAGTGAGATTTGGTGGAAAAGTTCTTGAAGTTCCTCAGAATGTGTCACATCACTTGTTTTATGGACATACACGTACTCTCCTAACTGTTCGAACAAGTCGTTCAATTCAAGTTTTGCTGCATTCAATGACATCGTCAACTTTCCAATTTCTAACCACTTATTCGTCTGCTTAATTCCCGACTCTGCGGTTTTAGACATCGTTTTTTGAAAATCATCCCAAAACGCCATTTCATCCCCCTCCTCCCTACTTTATCCTATTAAAATCGGTCGAATATGGTCCCTTAAAGGGAGTCAAAAACAAAAACTTCTTGTATAATAAGAGAAAAGACCATTTTATTTAAAGGAGGCGCCCCCTATGGCCGATGCACTAACCACTTACTTATTTGATCATCATCATATCACCCTGACCCCCGCTCAAAAACAGGCCGTTGAGGCATTGACCGGTCCAACTTGCGTCATTAGTTGTCCTGGAAGCGGAAAAACGACCGTCACCGTCATTCGCTTAGCCAATTTAATCGTGAAAGGAAACGTTCCCCCTCATCAAATTTTAGCCTTAACTTTCTCCAAAGCATCGGCGAAAGATATGAACGAACGTTTTCGCACACTCTTTCCGTCACTTGCCCCTCACATTAAGTTTTCAACGATTCATAGCTTTTCCTTTTCCGTCATTCGTCATTTTGAAAAACTAAGCGGGACTCGCTATCAATTAATCGAACACCCTACTCCAAATGGGATAAGTAAGCGTCAACTTTTAGCCTCGATTTACCTTGAACAAACCGAGCGGTATTTAAGTGATGAAGAATACGAAACACTCACGGGACAAATCAGTCTTCTTAAAAATCTAATGATTTCTCCCCACCAAACAACCGAAATTAAACAATACATCGAAGAAGAGCAAGAATTATTTATAAAACTTTATCGTGCCTATGAGTCAAAAAAAGAAGCCCATTATTTCCTCGACTACGATGACTTGTTAACGACCGCTTATCATCTCTTAAAACAGAACGCCTCTTTACGACAATTTTATCAGCACCGCTATACGCATATTCAAATTGATGAAGCACAAGACACGTCAAAAATTCAATATGAACTCATTAAATTACTCGCCGCCCCGTTAAATAACCTCTTTTTAGTTGGTGATGATGACCAAAGCATTTATGCCTTTCGAGGGGCCTACCCTAAACAACTCTTGGCGTTTAAAGAGACCTTCCCGAAAGCTCAATTAATCTATTTAACCGATAACTTCCGTTCGAGCCAAGACATTGTCGATCTCTCTTCGGCGTTTATTCGTTCGAATCAGACCCGCTACCAAAAAGAAATTAAAACACCTAATCCGAAGCAAAGTCTGCCAACCTTGCACCATTTTCAAAACGAACGGGAACAATTCGATTACCTCATTCACGAATTAAAACAACTCGATCACCTTCAGGAGGTCGCAATCTTGTACCGCCAAAACGTCTCCGCCATTTCACTGATCGAACAACTGGAACGCCACCATCTTCCGTTTTGTTTACAAGAGGGGCGTCTTGCTTTCTTTTCCCACCCCATCGTCAAAGACATCATTGCTTTTTTCCACCTTGCTCTTCATCCAAAAGACACCGAGGCTTTTAAACGCATCGGGAAAATTCTTTATTTATCTGCCTCGACCCTCTCACAAACACTCGCTAAAACTGAACACGCTTATCTGGACTACCTCACCCAGCAGGTTGCCTTTAATACAACGTTCCAACAAGAAAAAATTAGAAAATTCAAATTAAACCTCCCAAAAATTACAACCCTTCCTCCAAGGCGGGCGATTCATTTTATTTTAGATACGCTCGATTATGAATCTTATCTCACGAAAAAAGGCTTTTTAAAAGATGA
>DKYS01000112.1:0-2937 GCA_002493395.1 Turicibacter sp. UBA7094
AAGGCATTGGTAATAGCAGCTACTGGTGCCGGGAAAACTTATATGTCGGCGTTTGATGTGGCACAAGTGAATCCTAATCGGGTGTTATTTATTGTTCATCGGGAGGATATTTTACATCGGGCGAAGGAGACGTTTGAATATGTGTTAGGAAAAGAATCTAAGGCGATGGGGATTTATACGTCTAATGTGAAAGAGGAGAAGGCTGATTATTTGTTTTCGACGATTCAGACGATGTCGCGTCACTATAGAAATTATGCGAAGGATTATTTTGACTATTTAATTATTGATGAGGCACATCATATTGGAGGAGAGACGTATCAGGCTTTGTTGAATTATTTCACGCCTAAATTTTTATTAGGGATGACAGCAACGCCGGAGCGTTGTGATGATTTTAATATTTTTGATTGTTTTGATGGACATGTGGCGGTTGAAGTTCGCTTACGCGATGCGCTCGAACAACAATTAGTTGTTCCCTTTCATTATTTTGGAATCCGAGATATCGATGGGGTTGATTTAAGTGATGTTAAGGGAGATCAAGTTCAGGAATTAACGAAGCGATTAAAAGTGAATGAGCGAGTTGCTTTTATTTTAGAGCAGATGGAATTATATGGGCATGACGGTTCGTATCGGAAGGGAATTGGTTTTTGTGCGAGTATCGAACATGCACAGTATATGACCCAAAAATTTAATGAGGCAGGGGTCCCAAGTGTCTGTTTAACAGGACGCCACTGCCCTGATGAACGCCAGCTTATGATGAATCGATTAGCCGATGATGAGAATCCTCTTGAAATGATTTTTACCGTCGATATTTTTAATGAGGGTATCGATATTCCGAGTATTAATACGGTGTTAATGCTTCGGCCGACTCAATCCCCGATTATTTTTATTCAGCAACTCGGGAGAGGGTTAAGAAAGAGTGAGGATAAAGAGTTTTTAACGGTCCTTGATTTTATTGGCAATCATAAAAAATCATTTTTAATGGCTATTGCGTTGAGTGGGGACCGATTCTATGATAAGGATAGTTTAAAAGTTGCGGTTGCGACTGACTTCTCGGGACATTTAGGAGATAGTTTTGTCACATTAGATGCAATTTCTAAGGAGCAAATCCTCGAACAATTAGAGAATGAAAAATTTAATTCGATGATGTACCTCAAAGAAACATATGCCGAGTTTAAGCGGATGAAACGAGGGCAGATTCCGTATATGTTATGTGATTATTTAGGGTGTGAGGGAGCCCCTGATCCTTTGGCTTTTGTGAAAAAATCTAAGACGTATTTACAGTTTATTTATCAAGTAGAGAAGGACCCTTTCTTGGAGTCCGTTTTAAGTCATGAAACATTCGTGAAAATTTTAAAAGAGTGGTCGTCACAATTGCCTCTAAAAAGACCGTATGAGTTTATTTTAATGAAATATCTTTTAAATCATAAAGAAGTGATGACCTTAAATCAAGAAGTGGCAACACAGGAGATTTTAAAGTATCTAGACTCCGTTACGGAAACAAGTGTCATTCATGCCCTTGAATGTTTAGGGCAAAAATATTATGATACGTCGGAGACCTCTCAGTATGTTCAAACGTTTGACTATGTAGGGGATACACTGATTACCTTACCGATTTTTAATCAATTACGTGCAGTCCCGCATCTTAAGGCTTATTTAGATGATGTTTTGACTTACGGTATTGTCCGTTATCAAGAAGCATTTTCAACGATTGATTATGGCGAACCTTTCTTAAAACTCTATGAAACGTATACGATGAAAGAAGTCGCAAAAGTAGCTAATTATAATAAGAAACATAGTGCTTTTCGTGGAAGCGGGTTATTGACGTATAGGAATGATTTCTTTTTATTTATTGATTTGCATAAGGAAGCGGATATTAAGGAAAGTATTAATTACGAAGATCGCTTGATTTCACCCCAAACATTTCAGTGGCAATCCCCGAATAAAACAACCCAGGATTCTCCTCAAGGACAAAATTTAATTAAAAATGTGGAGCGTCAGATTCACCTGCATTTATTTGTAAGAAAATTTAAACAAATTGATGGCGATGTTCAACCGTATATTTATTTAGGAAAAGGAAATACTGTGTCATTCAGTGGAAATAAACCGATTACTTTACAATTGGAATTAGAACATGAAATTCCGGCCCAACTTTATAAAGAATTAAGTTATCAAGTCCATTTAGATAACGACTGAAATTTATCGGGTAGCATCACCTAAAGCAAGAGCCTCTCCTTTAGGTGATACTCCTTTCCTACCATAGGCAAAACAAAAAGGCTAATCATGCACTCGCATCATTAGCCTTTTCTTATTATAATGGGAAATAAAAAACCCCTCACCTGTTGCGTGGGGAAGTCGCAACGGTTGAGGGGACTTATAAAGAAATTAAGGGAATTGATAAAAATAAGATTCATAAGTGGGTGATGAATAAATCGCTAAGCGATCTATTCAATATATTATATGAATTTGTCATCTTTTGGTGATAGGGGGTTGAGGAAATATTTTACTAATCGGGATTATTTCGTTTCAAGTCGTCATCTTTTTCTTTTCAAGAGGGGAGATTTGTGTGAATAAAAGGATTGATTTTGACGAAAAACGTATTAAAATAAAGGTATTGGTCTTTTTAAAGGCGTTTCGTGAGGATTTTGCGATGAATGAAAGTAGGTAGAGGATGAGTCGAAAAAGAATAAATGTTAAAAAATTGTCTAAAATTAAGAAACGCTATGGCGTGATGGGCGTCATTGTTGTTATTGTGGCAACCTTAGTCGGGGGCTATCTTGAGGATCGTGTTGCATCGACGTTACAAGTTATTGAAATAAATGGCATCGAGCTTGAGCCCGTTCTTTTAAAGCGTGTGGTCGATGGGGATACATTGATTGTGACGAATTCTAATCGTGAAGAAGTTCGGGTTCGTCTAATTGGAATGGATACGCCTGAGAG
>DKYS01000112.1:3271-14209 GCA_002493395.1 Turicibacter sp. UBA7094
TATACGAAGTCCTTATTAAAGGTTGGACAAAAATTGTACTTAGAGTATGATGTTCAAAAAACAGATCGCTATAACCGGGTATTAGCTTATGTTTGGCTATCAGATGACATCGATCCCGATCATCTATCAGAAACGATGTTAAATGCTAAATTGGTGGCTGATGGTTATGCGGTGGCAAAAGAATTCAAGCCTAATGTGAAATATTCAAGTTTATTGAAAAGTTTGGATCAAACACAAAATTAAGGGATATCCGGATGTTTATTAAGAATTTTAATAATCTATTTAAAAGGCAAGGTTCATCGGACGTGAAACGTCTGATGAACCTTGTTTACAATAGCTAAATAGTACTAAAAATTTTATAAGAAAGAATACGCCTTAGTGAGAAATAAAAAAATTTAATTGTTGCCGGTCGCTAAAAATATGACAAATCTATCAATTAAAATTAGTTTTCATGCTTTTAGGATAATGAGGGTGCTTATTAATTTCTAATGTCATCTAAAACTATTGTTTGGGGCAGAGATTAGTTTATAACTAGCGATAATAAGAGTGATCCAGTTTTTTTCAAATTGTATAATTCTTTCCGTTCTTCCTTCTTTTTTGTAGTTGTAGTATCATTTTTAAAGGTTGAGTCGATTCCCTCATTCGGGTACTTTTTATGGTCTTTTTACCCAGCGTACCGAGGATTATTTAAAAGCAGAATAAGGGGGGATTGGTAAAAATGTGTTCAAAAAGCAGGAGATGCGTATAAGCGATAAGATAAAATTAGTTCATGGTAGAACATAAAAAAATAGACACCCCGTTTGGAAGGATGTCTATTTTTTTAGTGTAAATTAGCATAATGATATAAGAAAACAGGGAAGAAATCTAATGTTAGGGGGGAATTAGATTTCTGCCTAGATTGATTTAATTATACCATATTTTTCATCAATTTCAAACATCTTTCTACAACATTAAAGGAGGTTGGCCGTATTTCGAGGGCATTTATCATAGAGGCCATAGGTTCTTAACGAAAGTAGAGAGAACGGAGTTTGGAGAAATAGCCATATCGTACGACAGGAATGATTGGGCATATTATGCGAGATGAAAAAAATAAACGCCCCTATCCTCTAGGATAAAGGCGTTTATTTAGGTTGTTAATAGGCGATTAACAGCTTTAATATCAGCGGGAGCCCAGTTTAGCTCGTGGAGTTGCTTTTTATCTACCCAACTTAGTTTAGCGTGTTCGGTTGCTGTTGGAATTCCTGATACGAGTTGGCACTTAATCGTGATGAGGTTGACGATGATTTGTTCATATTCGTGATGGTAATTATCCATGACCGCTAAAGGTTCAATTGTACAATCCAATTCTTCCAAAATTTCGCGACGAATCGCTTCATAAATGGTTTCACCGGCTTCCACCTTCCCACCTGGAAACTCCCAATAATTTGGAAGAGACATTTGGGGTGAGCGGAGGGCGCATAAAATTTGTTGGGTTTCATTTTCTATAATGGCGGCAACAACTTGAATGTTTTTTTTCAAGGGAAATCCCTCCTATCGTTAATGATTAATCATGATATGGAATGCCGTTAGCATCAAAGGTAAATCCTTCGCCAATGGTTTCGTATACATGGCTGACGCTGACAAAAGCTTGAGGATCAATCGTATAAATAATCTCTTTTAACGCATTAAGTTCTCGCTTGTTAATAATCGTTAAAATAATTGTTTTTTCTGTTTGATTGTATGAGCCCATTCCATGGATAAAAGTGGCACCACGAGACATTTTTTGATGGATAGCATCAGCAATCGTTTGAAAGTGATCAGAGATAATGAGCACTTTATGACCAGCTTGAAATCCTTCTTGAAATCTCTCAATGATTTTTGAGGCGATATAGAGCCCGATAATGGTGTAAATAGCGTTCGTAAATGATAAAAAGATGATTAATGAAATACCAATCACAGTAGCGTCGAAAGCAAACATCGTGCGTGCCATCGGAATTCCTAATTTATCTTTAATAATTTTGGCAATAATATCAACGCCTCCAGTGGTTCCACCGGCATTAAAAATAATTCCTAATCCTGTTCCGATTAAGATCCCCATTCCGATTGAGGCGATGATCATATCGTTTGGAAGCGGGGGAACAAAATGACCAAGCGACTCAAATAAGCTTAAAAAGAATGAGAGCATACATGTTCCATAAATCGTTAGCCAAAATCCACGTTTAGTAAATTGGCGATAACCGATAATGAGCATTGGGATATTTAAAAAAAGGTTGCTAAGTCCCGTGCTGATTCCGAACAGATGATAGAGAATGATGGTGATTCCCGTAAATCCTCCTTCAGCCATATGGTTCGTAATTGCAAAGTTGACGACACCCAACGCCATCAGTGCTGTTCCAAACGTAATAAAAAACAATTGTTTTAATAATTTAAAAGACATTTAAGAGAGACCTCCAATCACAAATAGTAGTATTCCTTATTATAACAATTTTTTCTAAAATATACAATTGACGAATTTTAGAAGGACAAGAAATGGGGGATTAGAAGAAATAGTAAAATAATAGGGAATTGTTGTTTCTTTCATCGAATGTGCTCCTGTTTTATTAGACGAATAAGGATAGGTACAAGTGGCGTGTTTATTTATTAATCGCTATCTTTTTCGCCCACTAATGGGTGTATTTATCACGTTTTGTCTAATTTGAAATACAATAAAGTAGGTCAATAAAGGAGTGATCAGATGAAAAAGGTAGTTGTCGGTGGATTAGAGGGAAGAATGGGAGGATTTCTCGTTGAGGCATTAAAGGTTGAGGAAGATATAATGTTAGTTGCCGGAGTGAGTGAGGTCGAACGTTTAGACGGGGAGATCCCTATTTATAATGATATTAATAAGGTGATTGCGGAGGTAGAATTTGACGTTTATGTCGATTTTACGGTGTATACATTTGCGAAAGAGGCAGCAGAAGCAATGTTAAAAGCAGGGAAAGAAATCGTGATTGGAACGACAGGTTTTAATAAAGAAGATGTAGATTATTTAAAAGAGGTAGCGAATGAGTATGGTGGAAAAGGGGTCATTGCACCTAATTTTTCTATCGGCGCGATCTTAATTAATAAATTTACAGAGATTTGTTCGCATTATTTTGATAACTTTGAGATTGTTGAGTATCATCATGTGAATAAGAAAGATCAGCCTTCAGGAACTGCAACGTATATCGCGAATACGCTTGATTGTGCCCTTAAACGTAAGCTAGCCTCAACCCATGTTCATAGTGTTCGTATGCCGGGTGTGTTGGCAAAACATCAGGTATTAGTGAGTGATGAACATCAGACGTTAGAGTTGATTCATCAATCGAATAGTCGGCACTCTTTTGAAAAGGGGATTATTCTGGCCATTCGAAAAGTTAGCGAATTAGATGGGCTCGTTTACGGGTTACAACATTTATTAGATTAAACCTTCCATGGGGAAGGTTTTTTTATGAGAAAAAGTTGATTATAAGCTTTAATCTTAAGTATAATAAGAAGAGTATAAATTGGAGATGGAGTGTGTATCATGGACTTGTTAGCAGCAGGTAAAAGGGTCTTACAAACATTGAATGAGGCCGGGTATGAAGCTTATTTTGTCGGAGGGATGGTCCGAGATCAATTGATTGGGCGCCCAATTTATGATATAGATATTACAACGTCCGCTACTCCGAGCGTAGTCATGTCTTTGTTTGAAAAGACAGTGGCAACAGGATTAAAGCATGGCACGGTGACCGTGATGATAGATAAAATTCCAGTAGAAGTGACAACGTTTAGAATAGAAAGTACGTATGTGGATTACCGCCGCCCATTAGAAGTTCAGTTCACTCAGTCGCTTGATGAGGATTTAAGAAGGCGCGATTTTACGATGAACGCCATTGCGATGGATCAAAACGGCTGTCTTCATGACCCCATGGGAGGGCTTATGGACCTTAAACAGGGACGAATCGTTTGCGTCGGACAACCCGCTGAGCGGTTTTGCGAGGATCCTTTGCGAATCTTACGAGGTGTTCGTTTTGTTGCTAAACTCGGATTTTCAATAGAAAAAGAGACGCTAGCCGCCATGAAAGAAGCTAGCTCGTTATTAGAACGGATTTCAAAGGAACGCATAAAAAAAGAACTTGAGGGAATGGTTCAAGGCGATTTTTTTGAAAAGGCCATAAACGACGCTTATGAGATTGATTTAATGTCGGCTATTCCTTCCTTTGAGGGGCTAAACCGTTACAGGTACTATTGTTTTCAGGCGTTGACTGATCCGATTTTATTGTTTGCCTTGGCTGGATTAAACCGTGAGAGTTTAACGGAATATTTTTCTTCCTGGCCTTTTTCGCGTGTCGAACGTAAGTGTATTGAGGTTTTATGCCAGGCGGTCCATCAATCGATGGAGATGCGTTATTTTACCTATTTATATGGGGAGGGTTGGGCTAGGCGATATCATCAATTGAAACTATTTCTCTCACAGACCAACTTCCCCTATGAATCCGTTCAGTTACCGATTACAGATCGACGTCAATTAGCTATTGATGGCAAGATGATTACCAAAATTATTGACCGTCCGAAGGGACCGTGGATTCAAGAGTTACTAAGGAAACTAGAATATCTCGTCGTGATGAATCAGATGGAAAATAAGACAGAAACGTTGGTTGAGTATGTAAAGCAGGAGATGGAAGGAGTCAACTATGAATAAAAAAAATAAGTGGTTAAAGCGGAGCGTCCTTTTAATTATCGTTCTTTTGGCGATAGGGGTAATTTCATTTACATCCTATGTGTTAACGTATGATAAGCAGTTGCTGACGTATCAAAAGTCGTTAGCTAAATTACCGGAAGTTGAAAAGGTGTTAGAAATTTCACAGTATAATGGAGAAGAGCAGTATTATGTGGCGAAGGTTCAACTAACATCAGGTAAAGAGTATTATTATTTTATTAATGATAATACGGTGAAAGTGAGTTGTGAAGTTAACGAGTTAATCACTAAAAAACAGGTTGAGGAAAAGGTTGCGTCTTTAGTTGACCAGGGCGTGATTAAACATTATTATTTAGGTGTTTATGATGAGGTGCCAGTCTATGAGGTGCTTGTTTCGGACGATAAAGCGGATTACTATGTTATTATGGATGCAAATAGTGCAGAGGTATTATTACAATTTAAAGCGAAATAGGAGCGATTGTGATGTACGAGTTATGGAAAAACAAGTTACTTGATTTTAATACATTGTTATTAACGACATATAAAGAACTAGGATTGAATGAACAAGAGTATGTCTTTTTAGTTTTACTTGCCCGATTGTTACAAACGAACCCCTCAGGGTGGACGTTTAATGATATTTCAACCCACATGACGATTGATGAGGCGAATTGTTCGGTTTTATTTATTAATCTCGTTGAACGGCAGTATATTATGGTTAACAGTAAGACGGATGCCCTTGGAAAAAGGTTTGAAGAATATTCTATTTTACCGTTAATGGAAAAGATAGAAGCGCATTTAAAACAACAAAGGACGCAGGCAAAATCAACACAACGCGAAGAAATCTTTAGCATGATTGAGCAAGAGTTTGGTATTTTAAGCCCTCTTGATATTGAAACCATTCATCTTTGGATGACAGAAGATAATTTTGATCCAGAATTAATCAAGCTTGCGATTAGAGAAATGAATTTATATCAAATTAAATCGATTCGTTATATCGATAAAATTTTATTGGATTGGAAGAAAAAGAATGTTAAGACAGTAGAAGAGGCGAAACGCCAATTAATTGCTTTTCGCCAACGAAAACAAGCGCCAATAACATCAGAAACCCAAACAACAACGGTAGATCCGAATTTTTATTATGATTGGATGAATGAGTAAAGATAAAGGAGAATGTGATGGTATCGAAGAAAAAAGTAGCAGAAATGATTGATGTAATGGAGGAACTATTTCCAGATGCCCATTGTGAATTGAATTTTAAAAATGAGTTTGAATTAGTTTTAGCCGTTTTATTGTCTGCTCAAACGACGGATAAGAGTGTCAATAAATTAACAGCTACTTTATTTCAAAAGTATAAAACGCCTAATGATTATTTAAATGTTTCGCTAGAGGAACTCGAGCAAGATTTAAAAACCATAGGGCTTTATCGAAGTAAAGCAAAAAATATTCAAGCGTTATGTCGTTTATTAATTGAGGAATATCAGGGGCGTGTCCCGCATATATTTGAAGAGTTGGTAAAGCTTCCGGGTGTCGGAAGAAAGACTGCTAATGTTGTCTTATCAGTCGGTTTTAATGTTCCACGAATTGCTGTTGATACGCATGTTGAACGCGTCTCGAAGCGGTTGGGATTGGCTAAAATGGATGATAGTGTCTTAGAAGTAGAAAATAAGTTAATGAAACTCATTTCAGAAAATCGTTGGTCAAAGGCTCACCATTTAATGATATTTTTTGGTCGATATCATTGTACGGCTAAAAAACCTAAATGTGAGGGGTGTCCTCTTTTTACAAGTTGTAAAGAAGGGAAACGACTCATAAAGAAAGAAAAATAAAAAGGATTCTTTTGAAAGAATCCTTTTTATTTTGTCATTAAATTGTTGGGTTATCATTCTCAGGAATTCCTAAAATATCTGAGTTTTCATCATCAGGTAGTTCATCTGGTATTTGATCTGGCGACTGATCGGGTTCAGTGCTAGGTGGTGTTGTTGAGTCGTTATCTTTAGGACCTTTAGAAATTGTAATAGTTAATGTTGAACCTGGTGAAATAGCTGAACCGATTCCTGGATTTGAACCGATATACGCTCCCTTCGGTAACGTTGCGTGGTACTCTTCTTTAATTGAGACCGTTACTGAGTTTAAAGAAGCCCAGGCTTGATATTGATTAATGAAGTCTGACTCGTTTTTAAAGTTTGGAACAACTAATTGTGCTGAGGCGATTACAACGCTTAATGTTTCTCCAGGGAAAATAGTACCTGATGCAGGAGAGGTTGAAAGAACGAGTCCATCACCTACGTCATTAGATGGTGTTTCAGAATATGAAACATTTACTCCATTCGTTGCTGCCCAATCATCAACTTGTTGTTTTGTCCAACCTTGCATATTTGGAAGCGTCACTGGTTTTGAACAATTTTCGCAGTTAATTGTAATCGAATTTGAATTTTCACTCGTTAAGGCTCCGGAATTTTCGTAACGTGCACGAATATAGAATTCTTTATATTTTGCCATGTCACCAATAGAGACATTATCGACTGTTAAACTATTACTTGTTGTTGAACCCATTAATATCTCACTTCCAGAGTAATCTCTAGCATAAACATCGTATACGGTTGAACCAATGATTTGAATCTGTTTAAGCATCATTCGAAGTTCTGATTCAGTTGGATTTAGTTTTGGCATTTGACTGATATTCGTCGCTTGAGTTGCTAATTTTGCAGCATTTGCAATTTGAGAGTTAATCTCAGATGTTGATAGAGTATATCCTTTTACGTGATTCCAAGAAAATTGAAGAGCTGATCCCGTATAAGATCCGGCAAAGTTTGTCGGTGTATCTAGCTGTTGGAAACGAGTAGAGGTTCCATTTGGTCCATGCCCTTTAATGAATAATTCGGATGAAATGTATTGGCTTGGTGTAAATTTTGATGGAGCTTGCACTTCACCGTCTTTCTCACCACTTTCTTGTTCGATGGATTGAACTTGGACACTACTTGGACGTTTTGGCTCTTCATATCCGGCAGGATTTAGATATTTCATTAGAGTATTAAATACATACCATGGTTTTGATTGAGCGGATTGTGTGATATATCCATCTTTATTTTCATTAAAACCTGTCCAAATGGCGGCTGTATAATGATTAGAGTAACCCACAAACCATGAATCACGAATAGCGTTATCAGGATATCCATATTTAGCTTGTTCTGAAGGGTCGAGGTTTGTTGTCCCTGTTTTTCCTGATAAATACATGCTACCAACATTAGCGGTTGTTCCGGTTCCCTCAGTCATAACGCTATGGAGCATATCTGTTAAGATATAGGCTGTTTCTTCGCTAATAGCACGGTGTGATTCTTGTTCAGATTTAATCACAGTTCCATCATTTGTAATAATCTTTTCAACGGTAATCGGTTCGTTGTAAACACCACCATTTCCAAATGTCGCATAAGCGGCTGCCATTTGAAGGGGTGAGTATCCTGTTGAGGCTCCACCGATAGCCATCGATTCGTATAATTCTTCATCGTCACTAAATTGGAAACCTAAGTTTTCAGCGAAGGCTTGAACGTCTTTTGCCCCAACTGCATTAAAGGCTTTGACAGCAGGGACATTTAAAGACTTACTGAGCGCGTAGCGAATAGTCATGCGCCCTTGGTATTCGTGGTTATAGTTATGGACGATACGTCCGCTTCCATCTTGATACGTATAGAGTTCGTCATTGACCGTTGTTCCAGATCCCCATTTTAAATATTCAATGGCTGGCCCATAAGCGAAAATAGGTTTTGCAGTTGAACCCGGTTGACGTTTAAGTTGAGTTGCGAAGTTGACACCACGTTCTACGCCTTCTTCATTTACCCCTCCACCGATAGCACGTACTTGACCTGTTTGGGTATCCATAAAAACAATTCCAGATTGGATATCGGTTGAGCTAGCTAACCCAGTTGCTGACCAATCCACATATTTATTTGAATTTTGGATGTCGTAAACAAGTGATTGTGCTTCAGGGTCCATTGTTGTGTAGATTTGAAGACCAGAATAAGGATCTAAATCATATTTATTTTCAATTTCATTAAGTACGGCATCAATAAATGATTGATACTTAGTATTATCGACTTCGTCTGATTCATGATAAACAAGCATATCAGTAATCGGTTCAGCCGCTGCGAGGTCTGCTAAATCTTCTGTAATATAACCGTGTTTAACCATTAATTGTAAGACAATATCACGGCGTTTTTCAGCAGAGTCTGCGTAACGATCAGGACGATAATTCTCGGGGGCTTGTACAAGTCCGGCAAGTGTTGCTGCCTGAGAAAGAGTTAGGTCATTGGCGGTTGTTCCAAAATAATATTCGGCCGCTTTTTGAATTCCGTTAATTCCGCCACCAAAAGGCGAGTAATTTAAATAAGCTTCAATAATTTGTTCTTTAGTTAACTCTTTTTCAATCTTGATTGATAAGTAGAGTTCCTTAATTTTACGATCAATACTTTTTTCACTTGTTAAGTGTGTTTGTTTGATTAATTGTTGTGTTAGTGTACTTGCTCCTTGATCAAAGTCACCTGAGCGTAAGTTTTCGATAAAGGCAACTAGGAAACGTTGCCAGTCAGCTCCTGAATGTTCATAAAACTTTGAGTCTTCAGTTGCGATAATGGCATCAATGAGAACAGGGGAGATATCTTGGTAAGAAACCCACTCACGTTTTTGAATCCCAAGTTCATCAATGATATTCCCATCTTTATCATAGATTACAGTTGATTCTGTTGCATAAATTTTGGACACATCGAGTTCAGGAGCTGTTTCGATTGTTTTGATAAGAATGAAGCTCCCGATCATCATCGCTGCAATTCCCCCTAGCAGTCCCACTAATATGAAGGATTTAAATATAGTTCCGATAGCTTGGAGTAGGGTGAAGGAAAGTTTGCCTTTGTCTTTTTTCATTTAGGTCACCGCCTTATAGTATTATAAGAAAAGTTCTTCAACTACTTTTAAGTAATCAATGCGTGGAAAAGCCCCTTCAGGAATCAGTGTTCCATATTGTTCAAATTCTTTCCGAGAAATAGAACGTCTATTACCTAATTTATATTCTTGCCAAAACTGGACGAGGTTTTCACAAGGTAATAGATAAATTTCATTAAATTTTGAAAACTTTACGAGTAAAAAAGTTATCCCCCCATTTTTATTAACGGCAATCATATGATTTACCTGATGCTCGTGTAAATTCTGTAAAGGAAAGAGCGTAGCATTCAAAGTTTCTTTGGCTTCAAAATCAATATATTTTCCTTTGAAAACTCCGTTAAAGTCTGTTGTTGATGGCGTCCTAAAGTAAGCTTCAGTAATAACGGCAGCTGCCCGTTTAGGGTAGTGAACTTTAACGATTTGAACGGGTGTTGGTTTTTTATGGATAACAGCCTTATTAGCCGCCAAATAATGCTCGTTTGATTTTGTTAAATCATCTTCAAAAGACATTCCGCGTTTTCCAAATGAAATTGTTTTTTCGCTCGTACTCTTAAGTGTTGGCTTCTTTTTATGAGGATAATTTACCACAGAATTATACACCTCCTAGTTTTATATCTTATCAAATAATAGGTAAAAAAGCTAATCTTTAATCAGATTTCGTGTGCAATTCATACATTTTATAGAGCTATTGTATGATTTTTACATTTGACATTTTATTTCGTTTTTGACATAATAATGATTACATAGCAATTGGGTAATTGCGCCGTTTAACGGTGAGGAAAGTCCATGCTCGCACAACCTGCGATGGTTGTAGTGTTCGTGCCTAACGAAACAATAAGTTAGGGCAGTTAATGTGAATTGGCTGACGGCTGGGAACGTACCTAAGTCGTAAGATAAGGTATTATTACCTTTAAAAGTGCCACAGTGACGATGTCGTTTGGAAACAGACGAAGTGGAACGGGTAAACCCCGCGAGCGAGAAACCCAAATTTGGTAGGGGCACTCCTAAAGCAGAATTGAATGCATATGGGAGGTAAAGATAGTTCTTTACAGACAGATAATTACCGCCTGAGTACGAGGAGGCATCCGTTTGAGTACAACGGTACAGAACATGGCTTATAGATTGCTATTTATGTAAAAAAAACACAACAATTTGTTGTGTTTTTTTTGTTAATAAAGTAATAAGTTGATGTATGAATCATTAAAATTGACTAAAGCTATAAAAAGAATTAAATTTCTATAAAGATAAGGTTACTGATTAATAATCGGATAAATAAGTCATTCTTTGCAAAAAAATACCTATATTTACTTTTTTATTAAATATAGGTA
>DKYS01000106.1:0-4077 GCA_002493395.1 Turicibacter sp. UBA7094
CATTATGAAACAGATAAAATGAAATTATTTGATTTCACTTCTAATGATGAGATGGAAAAATTATATCAGAAAGCTGATTTGATTGTGACACATGCCGGGGCGGGATCCATTTTACAAGGTGTGAAAAGTCAAAAGAAAATCATCGCTGTTCCACGATTGAAAAAATATCAAGAGCATGTGAATGACCATCAACTGGAATTAGCTAATAAATTGGAAGAGTTGGGTTGCATTTTGACTTATCATGACGGAGATGATTTTCTTGCGTTATACGAACGCGCCAAATCATTTATACCGAAGAAATTCCAACAAAAAGGGAATATTGAAGCATTAATTGATCAAAGTTTAGATAAATATTTAAAATAAGGTGAGGAAAATGAAGCAGGCTTTTTTAATGATGGCACACAAAAATGAAGAGCAAACGAAGCGGCTCATTGAATGGATTGCCGATGAACATCATGAGGTTTACGTTCACATTGATCAAAAAAGCGACGCCATGTTTAATGAATTAAGCCGTTATTTTAAGGAAAATCCTCATGTGTTCTTTGTCAAACAGCGGATTAGTATTAATTGGGGTGGCTTTTCTCAAGTTTTAGCCATGGTGAATTTATTAAAACAAACGGATGGAAAAACGTACGATTTCTATCATTTGATTAGTGGACAGGATTTATTGATTAAGTCTAAAAAAGAGATTAGTGATTTTTTAGAGAAACATCAAGGACATCAATTTCTTGAATTTCGAAAAAATCAAGATTATTGGCGAGTCAAAGGCTATTATTTATTGACGGATTTTAAATATAATCGGGCTCGTCCTCTTTCAAAGTTGAACGCTTATTTAGCATCCTTTTATAAAAAGTTTCCTATCCGTGGGAATCTAAAGGGATTGACGGTTTATAAAGGGGCAAATTGGTTTACGTTGTCAGGGGACTGTGTGAAGTATATTCTTCACTACTTAGAACAGCACCCGGATTATATTCATCAATTTAAACATACGATGTGTGCCGATGAACATTTTATTCAGACACTGGTTTTAAATTCTCCATTTAAGGAAACGGTGATTAATGACACACTTCGTGAAATTCAATGGGATGGTGGAGCCAACCCTAAGACGTATACGACCGCAGATTGTGACCTTTTACTTAAAAGTTCGGCGTTATTTGCCCGTAAGTTTGATGCAACGTTAGATAACGAGGTTATTGATTGGGTGTATCAAAGAGATGTAGAAAAAAAGAGGGATTAGTTTAGGTGGCTAATCCCTCTTTTTTATTTTATAGGTAAAATAAAAACACAAGCCGTAGCTTGTGTTTCCTCCGAAGTACCGTAGGTGTTAGGATATAAACCCGCTAAATTAGCAGGTGGGCATCGTATCTAATACGTCAGGAGTCCTAGGTGGAAAAAGCTAGGCATTCAACACGGTATTAGAGAATCGGATTCCCTTATCAGAAGTGTTCGGATTTAAAGAACTAATCACCTTACGCATACTCCAGATGTTGTTTAAATTCTATCATGTTATGAAATAAAATACAAGGTTTTAGATGGAGAAATAAATGGTTTTATATGGAGGGGAAGACAATAAAAAAAGCACGAGAAATATTTCTCGTGCCCAACTTAATGGTCCCAAACTGCCGTAAGTGTTAGGATAAAAACCCGCTAAGGTAGCAGGTGGGTATCCTGTCTAATATATTAGGAGTCTTAACCGAATGGGTGGTTAAGCATTCAACACCATATTAGAACGCCAGATTCCCTTATCAGAAATGTTCGGATTCAACAACTAATCACTATACGTACACTTTAGGAGTGATTAAGAGAATGAATATATTCCTTACAATCCTTAAGTAGGAAATTTAGAATATACATTGTCAAGAAGGGCAATAATTGATTGAATATATCGTAGATATATAAAACTATTGATAGGCAATGACTTGATATTGCATACTTTAAATCCGAAATATAAGTATTCTCACTTCAATAAATGCTCATTGTCTATTTACTTCTCTTCCTGACAATACTATTATGGACCGCATGGTTTAAATTAATACATCCAAATGAAAAAAATAATTAAAATTTTTCGACTGAAGAAAAAGCATCTGATTAATTGAATGATCCAATCATCGAAAGAGAAGATAGACCTAAAAATCATGTGGATTTATTAGTATAAGTGTAGTAATTTAAAGATAATAACGGTATAATCGGTTTATAAAATGAGAAATCAGAAGGAGCATCAAGTAGATATGTTACATCAATTTTCTAGAAATGAATTAGTTTATGGTCCTGAAGGAACAGAAATTTTAAAAAATAGCACCGTCGCCATTTTAGGGATTGGTGGTGTAGGATCTTTTGCAGCAGAAGCATTGGCACGAACTGGGGTTGGAACCTTAATTTTAATCGATAAAGATGTAGTTGATATTACGAATGTTAATCGACAAATTCATGCAACGCTTAAGACGGTTGGACGTCCAAAAGTTGAGGTGATGGCAGAACGAATTGCAGAGATTAATCCAAATTGTCAGGTCGTCCAAATGCATATGTTTTATAATGAGGAGACAGCCCCACAATTATTTGAGTATCCCATCGATTTTATTGTGGACGCCTCAGATACCATCACGTTTAAAATTCATTTAATTAAGCAATGTTTACGCCGAAAGATTAAATTTATTTCATCAATGGGGGCTGCTAATAAATTAGATCCAACCCGTTTTGAAATTGCAGATATTTGGAAAACATCGTACGATCCAGTCGCTAAAGTCATTCGTACTAAACTGAAAAAGGAGAAAATTAGTGGAAAAGTTCCCGTTATTTATTCAACCGAGAGTCCAATCATCGGTCGAGAAGAAACGGTAAAAATCGTGGGAAATGAAGAGAGTGAAGTTCGTAAGCAACAATTACCACCTGCCTCTAACGCTTTTGTTCCAAGTGTTGCAGGATTAATTGCAGCAAGTTATGTGGTTCGAGAATTAACAAAATCGATTCCCATTCGTCGTAAGGGGCAATAAGGGTAATAAGATGGGACGAAATCTCTTAAATCATGATTTAACGGAATAGGGGATTGAAAAAAGATTAGCGCAGCTAATCTTTTTTCAATAATAGAGAAGGTGTATACCAAAAAAAGGATTATCATGATAGAATAGAATTATTTTAAATGGATAGAAAAGGGAGTGGATGGATTCAGATATGAAACGGATTCAAGAAGTAATTAAGAAAAAAGCGAGAGAGTATCGAACTCAAAGAGTTTACGTTAATCATCAGATTCAATATTTTTTAATGGTTACGTTACTTTTAATTTTGATGGGGATGTTTGTAGAGTTTGGTTACTATTCAACAATTGGCCAATTAGGAAATCAAATTGCGTTTGAGATTGTAAAGGTTCATCTGGCGAAATTAGTTATTATTTTAGGATATGCGTTCTTTATTGATTGGATAGCTGCTTTTATTGTCGGCGCCTTGCCTCAAAATGTTAAGGAGAGATTTGTATTTCCGCTTCAACGACCGACGTTTTTAAATACGACATTATTGATTTTAATGCTTTCTTTAGACGCCCCAATTTCTGTTTTTTGCATAGCGATTACGGTTATTGCCTTTTTATCGCAGAATACACGTCATGGGTATACTTTTTATTGTGTTCATCCGGTGTTAATTGCCTATATCATTAGCGTGTTAGGAATCATGGCGACAAACTATAATTTAGGATTAACCGAGCTCTCACCTTCGTTAACAGCCCCATATAGCGTGTCAGTGAATGAAATTTATTCTACGTTTAAACAGCATTATTATTCGATGTCAAATGTGGTTTTTGGATTATTTGAGGGAGCGATGTGTTATACGTTGGTGCTTCCGTTATGTTTGAGTGCCCTCTTTTTAATGAAACGGCGTGTGATCGATTATAGAGTCGTTTTTTCCTATATCACCGGTTATGTGTTGATGAGTGCGCTACTAGGGATAATTTTCAAACAATCACCTTGGTCAACTGGCTTATTTTTATTAAATGGTTCAGTTTTGATGAGTGGGATTTTTATCTTGCCAGATGCTGTGACTTTGTCGCAAGTGACGTCATTTAAGTATGGTTATGCGATAGGGGCATCG
>DKYS01000106.1:4429-9744 GCA_002493395.1 Turicibacter sp. UBA7094
GGACGGTATACCTCGGTTTAAACCAAGACCCTCTTTAAGGAAGGGTCTTTTTTTATGTGAAAATAAGCATAATTAGGGTTTAGAGACTTATAATATAAAGACAAGGGTAGCAATGAGTTGAGTTAATGAGGTGATAGAGGTGGATGAATTTTTTAGTAAACATCATCGGATGATACGTTATGTTTTATATGCAGTTGCATTTTTAGTCAGTTTAGTTATTTTATTTTTATTTATTCAGACGTCTGAGGTATGGAAAAAAATCTGGGGGGAAGTTTTTAGTAGCTTATTTCCATTCTTCGTCGCCTTTTTACTTGCTTATTTAATTCACCCCCTCATTTTGTGGATTGAGCGATTACGATTACCCCGTGTTATTTCCGTTACCTTATTTTACGGTGGGGTTTTTGGTGGATTATATGGTATTATTTCGTGGTTTTTGCCAACTATTATTCGGGAAGTTCATGATTTAATTTTAAATTTACCGACTTATTTAACGGCGATTCAGAATCAATTAATCCTTTTTGATGAAGAAATGGGGCTTCACTTAAGTGATCTCTTTTTTAGTCAATATCCTTCTTGGATAGGAGCCATCACCGAGAATATTCAAGAGGTGAGTGGTTTTACATTTAATTTAATTTTTTCGATTATTGGATCGCTGATGTTTATCGTTATTGTTCCGATTGCGTTATTTTATTTTTTAAAGGATTATGAAAAAATTGTGAGGGGACTCATCGGAATTGTTCCAAAGCGGTATCGTTCTCACGTTCTTGAGATTTCACATTTATTGGATAAGTCGTTAGGGGAGTATATTCGTGGCGTATTTTTGGTCATGGTCTGTGTCTCACTTATTGCGACAGTCCTGTTCATGTTTGTAGGAATCGATTATGCGTTATTGTTTGGATTTTTAATTGGTCTTACAGATTTCATTCCGTTTATTGGACCGTTTATCGGGGCTATTCCTGTGATTATCTTCGCACTCTCTATTTCTTGGAATAAAGTCATTGTTGTTGTCATTATCTTAGGAATTTTACAAGCAATAGAGGGAAATTTTTTACAACCGTTTATTATCGGAAGAAATTTAGACATGCATCCCCTCTTTATTATGATTTTGATGATGCTTGCAGGGAGTTTCTTTGGTTTAATGGGAATCTTCTTCGCCATTCCTGTTTTTCTTGTCGTACGAACATTAGCGCAATATATGATTCAACTTAAGGGAAAGCGTAGAATACAAAAATAGTGGGGTGGAAGACTCAGGCGGATTTTGTAATTATTTTGTAATAATTGTTTTAAAATAAAACGTTTTTTGGTAAAATGAAGCGTGTATAGTTTGCGAGAGGTCTTTATTCTTTGAAGGTCATTAGAAGAGTAGACCTAGATTCAAAGAATATTTTTATTTTTTGATATAATCTTTCAAACTTCAGCTATACTAAAGAAAGCTTAGATAATTTTTAATCAGCGTAACGAGGAGGTACCTTATGAAGGCGAGTAAATATATCGATCACACTATTTTAAAACCAGAAACAACAAAGGCACAAATTTTAGCATTATGTGAAGAAGCGAAAGCTCATGATTTTGCTTCTGTTTGTGTAAATCCAACATGGGTATCATTATGCGCACAACAGTTACAAGGGACAGACGTTAAAGTTTGTACAGTTGTAGGGTTTCCTTTAGGGGCAACTTTTAAAGAAGTAAAAGCATTTGAAACGAAGTGTGCCATTGAAGCAGGTGCGACTGAGATTGATATGGTTATTAATATCGGTGCAGCAAAAGATGGTGACTGGGAGTTAGTTTATGAAGATGTGAAGAGCGTTGTAGATGCAGCGAATGGGACATTAGTTAAAGTGATTATTGAGGCATGCTTATTAACAGATGAAGAAAAGGTAAAAGCTTGTGAGATGTCTGTGAAGGCAGGGGCTCATTTCGTAAAAACATCAACTGGATTTTCTACTGGAGGGGCAACAGTTGAAGACGTGCGTTTAATGCGTCAAACGGTTGGAGAATCTGTAGGCGTTAAAGCAGCAGGTGGTGTTCGTACATCTGACGATATGAAGGCGATGGTTGAAGCGGGTGCTAATCGTATCGGAACTTCAGGTGGGGTTGCCTTAGTTCAAGGAAAAGACAATACAACAGCATACTAAAAATTAGACGACAAGTAAGGAGCGAGATTTATGACAATTCCTACACCACATATTAAATGTAGTGAACAAGGCGTGATTGCTGAAACAGTTTTATTACCTGGAGATCCATTACGTGCTAAATTTATTGCCGATACTTTCTTAGAAGATGTTGTGCAATTCAATACGGTTCGTAATATGTTCGGATATACAGGAACATATAAAGGGAAAAAAATCTCAGTGATGGGTACTGGAATGGGAATTCCTTCTATCGGGATTTATTCGTATGAATTAATTCATTTTTATGGTGTTAAAAATTTAATTCGTATTGGTTCTTGTGGAGCGATTCGTGAAGATATAAAAATTCGTGATGTTTTAATTGGAATGGGAGCATGTACAAACTCAAACTATGCGGCTCAATACGAACTTCCGGGAACGTATGCCCCAATTGCTTCATGGGAATTATTAAATAAAGCGGTTAATGTCGCAAAAGAAAAAGGAATTGAAGTTAAAGTCGGAAACATTTTATCTTCAGATACGTTCTATGATGCACAAAAAGACTCATGGAAAAAATGGGGTGCCATGGGCGTTATGGGTGTTGAAATGGAAGCAGCCGCTTTATACATGAATGCAGCGTATGCAGGAGTTAATGCGTTATGTCTATTAACGGTTTCAGATTCTTTAGTGACTCATGAAGCAACAACACCAGAAGAGCGTCAAAATACGTTTACACAAATGATGGAGATTGCTTTAGAGTTAGCATAACTCCTTATCAAAAGGAACAACTTCTAACGGGTTGTTCTTTTTGTTTAGCATGAAGCGATTTGAATAGAAGAATGATTTAGCCTGTAAAAAATTAGAAGACTCTTTGTAAAATTTTAAAAAATCGCAAGAACTTCTGACTAAAATAAAGCAACAAATCATAAAATAGTGAAAGAGTGAATTTTAACGTGTTTTTCTTTTCCCTTTAGAGGGGAAGGAATAGGTGTTGACGAGTTTATCGCGCTAAAGCGTTAGAAAGAGGTTGATTCGTTAAGAACGAGGTGAATCATTAATGAAAGATTCGATTTCTCATCAGCACGTCACGTTCATTAATTCATATTAGGAAAATAGGTGGTGACTCTATGGAAGTTCGTCAATTTGATGACTTAGGTTATGCTTTAACAGCAATAAAAACGAATAAATTTAAAACGAATCTTATTTCGGTTTCATTCCAATCAGTGATTAATCGAAAGACAGTTACGAAACGTTCTTTATTACCATATGTTTTACGCGGGGCAACAGAAAAGTATCCATCAAAAAAGGCACTGAATACTTATTTAGAATCGCTTTATGGAGCTTCGTTATCGACAACTGTTGAAAAAAGAGGGATGACACATAATATTAAATTCTATCTTTCTTTAGCGAACGAAAAGTTTTTAGGTCACCAGGAGCCCTTACTAGAGGAAGGGGTCGAACTTTTAAAAGAGGTTATTTTAAAACCATTACTGGTTGATGGGGCGTTTAAGGAACAGGTTGTAGATGTTGAAAAACGTTTATTAAAAGAGTATATTGAATCTATTTATGACGATAAAGTTTCTTATTCTTTACAAAAGCTCGTTGAAAATATGTGTCAAAACGAGACATTTAGCATTAATTCAATCGGATATGCCGAGGATTTAGCGGCTATTAATGGAGAAAATCTCATGCAGACCTATGAGGAAATGTTAAATGAGGATCAAGTGAGTGTGACTGTCGTTGGGGACATTGATCCGCAACACGTCTATGAAACTTTTAAAAAACATTTTGATTTCGCTCACCGAAGTGTGAATCAAGAAGTGATAGATCACCAGGATAAAGAGGTCCAAGAAGTGAAGGTGATTAAAGAGGTTCAAGATATTTCGCAAGGAAAATTAAATATTGGGTACCGAACACATACCCGAATTGATGATGCGGATTACTTACCTTTACTTGTTTTCAACGGAATTTTTGGGGGGTATGCCCACTCAAAATTATTTATGAATGTTCGTGAAAAAGAATCACTGTGTTATTACTGTGCTTCTCGTTTAGATAATTATAAGGGGGTCATGTACGTCTACTCAGGAATTGAGTCGCAAAACTATGATAAGGCACTTAAAATTATTGATGAGCAGTTAAAAGACATGGTGGCTGGAAACTTCAGTGAAAAAGAAATTGATTTAGCTAAAAAATCATTAATTAACTCTAAGTTAGAGTCAATGGATCAAGCCTCTGGAATGATGGCGCACGAGGCGTTAAATAAATTATTAAAACAACCGCTAACCGTTGAGGAGTGGGTTGCAGCTGTCAATGCCGTGACGTCAGAACAAGTCGTAGCGGTAGCTAAAAAAATCACAGAGGATACAATCTTCTTCTTAACCGGAAAAGAGGTGGCCGAATAATGGAATTTAAAGAGTTTCCTCAATTAAAAGAAAAGTTATATTATGAACAATTAGAAAACGGATTAGAAGTTTATATGCTTCCTAAACCAGGATTTAATAAATCGTTTGCGACGTTTACCACAAAATATGGATCAATTGATAATCACTTTATTCCGATTGGTCAAGATCAAATGAAGCTTGTTCCAGATGGGATTGCTCATTTTCTAGAACATAAAATGTTTGAAAAAGAGGATTATGATGTCTTTGAAAAATTTTCAGCGCATAGTGCTTCCTCAAATGCATTCACTTCATTTACAAGAACTTGTTACTTATTTTCATGTACAAGTGATTTAAAAGAGAATCTAACGACATTAATTGACTTTGTGCAGTCTCCTTATTTCACGGAACAGACCGTGGAAAAAGAAAAGGGAATTATTGCACAAGAGATTAAAATGTATGACGATAATCCAGATTTTCGTGCTTATTACGAAATTATTGGAAACCTCTTTAAAAATCATCCTGTAAGAATTGATATTGCGGGAACGGTGGAATCGATTCAACCTATTACGGCTGAATTATTATATGAGTGCTACCATACTTTTTATCATCCTTCAAATATGTTATTGTTTGTTATCGGTGATTTTGATGTAGAAGAAATGATGGCGCTTGTTCGTGAAAACCAAGCACAAAAAGATTATCACAAAGAAGCTCCAATTCCGAGAGAATATCCGAAAGAAGAGCCTGAAGTTTTCCGCCAAGAAAGTACGTTAGAGATGGAAGTAGGAACGGCTAAAGTATTTGTTGGAATAAAAGATGCAACTTCAAA
>DKYS01000105.1 GCA_002493395.1 Turicibacter sp. UBA7094
CTAGGCCGAAATAATAATAAAAGCAAAGTATTTTAATACTTTGCTTTTATTATTATTTGTTTATTTATGTTGTATTCTTAAAGTATATCTGATAATATATTCAAGAGCCCTAAAATTTGCTCTCCATTATGGAGGGCTTATTTTTTTATCTACAACAAAAACTATTAGCGGAGGAATAATAAATGACAAAATATATTTTTGTTACAGGGGGAGTTGTTTCATCTTTAGGAAAGGGGATTACAGCATCTTCTCTTGGTCGATTACTAAAAAATCGAGGTCTTAAAGTATTTATGCAGAAATTTGACCCGTATATTAATGTGGATCCTGGAACAATGAGTCCTTATCAACACGGTGAGGTTTTTGTAACAGATGATGGGGCAGAAACTGATTTAGATTTAGGACATTATGAGCGTTTTATTGATGAGAATTTATCACAAAATTCTAATATTACGACTGGTCGAGTTTATTCCAATGTAATTGATAAAGAACGCCGCGGTGAATATTTAGGTGCTACTGTTCAAGTTATCCCACATATTACTAACGAAATTAAGTCAAAATTAGTGGCTGCAGCTGAGGATAGTGAGGCAGATGTTATTATTACCGAAATTGGAGGAACAGTTGGTGATATCGAATCTTTACCTTTTTTAGAAGCTATCCGACAAGCTCGTAAAGATTTTGGTTACCATAATACATTATATATTCATAATACTTTAGTTCCTTATTTAAAAGCAGCAGGTGAGATTAAAACAAAACCTACTCAGCATAGTGTAAAGGAATTATTATCTTTAGGAATTCAACCAGATGTTATTGTTTTACGTACAGAGGTAGATATTGAGAATCATGTAAAGGAAAAAATTTCATCGTTTTGTAATGTTCCTACAGAGGCGGTGGTTCAAGCTATCGATGCGGAGATTTTATATGAGGTTCCAATGCATTTAAAGGCACAAGGATTAGATGATTATGTGTGTAAACATTTTGGAATTGATGCTCCAGAAGCAGATATGACAGAATGGGAAACATTGATTAATACTGTTCGTAATTTAGATGGTAAGGTATCTATTGCATTAGTCGGTAAGTATGTTTCCCTACCGGATGCCTATTTATCTGTTGTTGAGGCCTTAAAACATGCTGGATATCATTTTGGTAAGAAGGTTAGTATTAAATGGGTTGATTCAGAGCGTGTGACAGAGGAGACGGTTGATGAAATTTTCTCAGATGTTGATGGAATTTTAGTTCCAGGTGGATTTGGGAACCGTGGTGTAGAAGGTAAGATTTTATCTTGTCAATATGCACGTGTGAATAATATACCTTATTTTGGTATTTGTATGGGGATGCAGATTGCGGCTATTGAGTATGCACGAAATGTAGCAAAATTAGAGGGAGCAAACTCAACTGAATTTGATGAAAATACTCCTCATGCTATTTTTGATTATTTACCAGATCAATATGAAGGAATTAAAATGGGTGGAACTTTACGTTTAGGGTTATATGATTGTTATGTTAAGGAAGGAACTAAAGCTTATGAGGCATATCAATCAGTTAATGTTAAGGAGCGCCACCGTCATCGTTATGAATTTAATAATCAATATAAGACGATTTTAGAGAATGCAGGATTAGAGTTTTCAGGAATTAACCCTCAAACTGGTCTGGTAGAGATTATTGAAATTCCAGAACATAGATGGTTTGTAGCAGGACAATTTCATCCAGAATTTTTATCACGCCCTCAAAAACCTCAGCCATTGTTCCGTGAATTTATTAGAGCCGCTATTGACAAAGGTTTAGAATAGTGATTCATTTTAACGATTTATGAGATTTTCTTGTGTGAGCAAGAGAATCTCATAATTTTTTTTATTTTGGGGGATTACAGATGAGGGGTTCTTTGATATAATGGTAATGTTCGATTTTAAATTAAAAGGTGAGAATTATGAAACTGACAAATTTGGAGATCAACTTAATAAGTTTATTATATATTTTTTAGCACTCTATGCTTGCATAGGGTGCTTTTTTGTTGGTATATACCAGATTTGTTTAAAGGAGTGTTCAGTGGATGAATAATTATGATGTGGTTATTGTTGGTGCGGGGCCGGCAGGAATTTTTGCCGCTTATGAACTAGCGTTAAAAAACAAGGATTTAAGGGTGGCATTGGTTGATAAGGGGTTAGATATTTATCGACGTCGATGCCCAATTCTTGAGCATAAAATAAAAAAGTGTCCAGTGATTAAGGAGCATGTAGGTTGTATACCGGCTTGTTCGATTACAAATGGTTTTGGCGGAGCTGGTGCTTATTCTGATGGGAAGTTTAATATTACACATGAATTTGGTGGATGGATGACAGATTATTTATCAAATGCTGAAGTAGAGGATTTGATACACTATGTTGATGAGATCAATTTAAAGCATGGTGCAACAAGTGATATTACGGATCCGACGACAGATAAGGTACGTGAGATTGAAAAACGTGGTTATGCAGTTGGGTTGAAATTGTTGCGTGCGAAAGTTCGTCATTTAGGAACGGAGCAAAATTTAGAGATTTTAAAGAGTATTTATGAAGAAATGAAGGATCAGGTTGATTATCATTTTAAGACGGAAGTTCAGGATGTTATTGTTGAAGATAATGAGGTTCGTGGTGTTCTTCTTACAAACGGAGAGATAATGAAGGCTAAACAGGTCTTTTTAGCACCAGGGCGTGACGGATCTGTTTGGTTGAAAGATGTCATGCGTGGTCAAAAAATTCCAATGAAAAATTTACAAGTTGATATTGGTGTACGTGTAGAAACTTCTGATATTGTGATGCAAGAGATTAATGAGCATTTATATGAAGGGAAGTTTATGTATCGTACGAGTGTTGGAACGGTTGTTCGTACATTCTGTTCAAATCCATCGGGTCATGTTGTTGTGGAGAATCATTCAGGAACGATGTTAGCCAATGGTCATGCCTACAAGGATCCGAAGTTAGGAAGTAAGAACACGAATTTTGCACTTTTAGTGTCTCACACGTTTGAGGAGCCATTTGATCAACCAAATGAGTTTGCGCATGAAGTATCGAATTTAGCTAATAAATTATCAAATGGATCAATTATTGTTCAGAAGTATGGAGATATTTTGAGAGGGAGACGTACGACGCCGAAACGTTTAAAGGAGGGATTTGTGGAGCCAACTCTTAAAGAGGCGGTGCCTGGTGATTTAGGGTTAGTTCTTCCTTATAATACGATGAAGTCTTTGATTGAGATGACGGAGGCTCTTGATCATGTAACACCTGGTATTGCTTCGGAGCATACATTGTTTTATGGAGTAGAGGCGAAGTTTTATTCGGCGCGTCCTGAAATTGATAATAAGTTTGAGACGAAGGTAAAAGGATTATTTGTGGGTGGTGACGGAGCCGGTGTTACTCGCGGACTTGCTCAGGCAGGAGCAAGCGGTGTTTTAGTAGCGCGTCATATCTTAGAACGTTATGAGGCGTAATATTTATAGAATTATTCGATGAAGGTATTAATTTTTATTCCTGGAATTTTTAAATTCTAATTTACGATAAAGGTGGTTATTGATAATGGTAAAAACAGTAGTAGTTGTAGGAACACAATGGGGCGATGAAGGGAAAGGAAAGATTACGGATTATTTAGCGCAACAAGCAGATATTGTGGCACGTTATCAAGGTGGAAATAATGCGGGGCATACGATTGAATTTAAGGGTCAACAGTTTAAGTTACGTTTAATTCCATCAGGTGTTTTTAATTCCGAGAAGGTGATTTTAGGAAACGGGATGGTTATTAATCCAGAGTCATTGTTAGAAGAGATTGCTTATTTGAATGAGGCAGGGGTTAGCACGGATCATATTCGTATTTCGAATCGTGCGCATGTCATTTTCCCATACCATATTGAGTTAGATGGTCTTCAAGAGGAATTAAAAGGAGATCAAAAAGTTGGGACAACGAAGCGCGGAATTGGTCCATGTTATGCGGATAAGTATGCTCGTATCGGAATTCGTATTGGTGAATTAATGGATAAAGAGGTTTTTGCGACTCGCTTGAAAGAGCAGTTAGAGGCTAAAAATGAGATTTTAGCTAAGTATGGGAAAACAACATTTGCTTATGATGAGGTTTATTCTAAGTATTGTGAATATGCCGATGTTATCCGTCCGTATGTGACAGATACTTCTTATGAATTAGATGAGGCGTTTAATGAAGGTAAGAAAGTTTTATTTGAAGGGGCACAAGGGGTTATGTTAGATATTGATCATGGAACATATCCTTTTGTTACGTCATCAAATCCATCTGCGGGGGCAGTAACAACTGGATTAGGTGTCGGTCCAACGAAAATTGAAGAGGTCATTGGGGTTGTTAAGGCCTATTCAACACGTGTTGGTGAGGGAGCCTTCCCAACTGAGATTGAAGGGGAAACAGCAAATCGTATTCGTGAGATTGGGCGTGAATATGGAACAGTAACAGGACGTCCTCGTCGTATCGGATGGTTTGATAGTGTCGTTGTTTCTCATACTCGCCGTGTGAGTGGTTTAACGGGAATTTCTGTGAATTTATTAGATGTTTTATCTGGAATTGAGACGTTAAAAATTTGTACAGCTTATGAGTTAGACGGACAAGTGATTAAATATGTTCCATCGACTATTAAAGAGTTTGAACGTTGCGTACCTGTTTATGAGGAAATGCCAGGTTGGGAAGAAGATATTACGGGCGTAACGTCATTTGAGGAATTACCAGTTGCAGCGCAAAATTATTTACGTCGTATTGAAGAGCTTGTTGGTGCTAAAGTAGCTATTTTTAGTGTGGGACCAGATCGTGAGCAAACGATTTTATTAAAAGAGTTATTTTAATCAGGGGATAATTATAGAAGAAGACTCTTTAGTTATGTATTCAGAGTGAGAAATTGTTTTTAAAATCAAGGTGGGAATTTTATATAAATAAGCGACGCAATTTGCGTTGCTTTTTTTTAGGTATGATGTAAAATAGTGGTATCTAAGGAGGGTGATTGGAGATGAAGAAATGGTATTATTTAATTTTTTTAGGATGTCTGTTTTGTTTTAATCAAGCGTTTAAATCGTATGTTGAATTATATGGGTTATTGGAGGGGATTTTTGTTGGGTTAGTGATTGCTTTTTTATGCAAGCTTGCCTTCAAGGTTGTAACAAAGACGATTATTTTTATCGCTGTGGTGTGTGGTCTATTAGTATTCTTAGTTTCATCAGGTTATTTAACGATTCCAGAGGAATTTGTTAATCTTTTTAACCTTTCACATATATTTCATAATTTTTTCTAATATTTGAGTTATAATAAGAATGGAAGTAAAGGAGTAGTTATTATGAAGAAAATTTTAGTTGGATTAGTTGCAGTTGTTGTTATTGCAGTCGGGGCTAACTTCCTATTTCCGTCAGTTAATTCGTTGACTGATTTAAAGAAGATTAATTATCAAGAGGCGTTTAATCAAAAGCAATCGGAGTATTATGTTTATTTTTATCAGGAAAGTTGTCCGCTTTGTTTACAATTCAGTCCAGAGTTAGTGACAGCGCATAATGAGAATAATACGCCAATTTATATTGTTGATATGGCTGATGATAGTAATCTAGATGCGTGGTATGATTGGGACGCTCATAACCAGGAGTATACGAAGGTCATCGGTAAGGTTGAAAATGGTGTACAGGTGTTTAATGAGGGTGAATCTACTGCGAAGTATCCATCAAATGAGGGATGGGTTATTTCGACGAATGATAAGAATGAGATTGTTGCCTATAATGATACGCCAGTGAATAACCGTTCTCCACAATCAGGTGAAGAGATTGAAGTTTCAGGAACACCTGCATTGCTTAAAATAAAGGACGGAAAATTTGATGGGTATGCTGAGGGAGTGGCTGAGGCACGTCAATTATTAGCAACATATAAAAAATAAATAAAGAAATCTTGCTTTAAAATAAGCAAGATTTTTTGTAATATTAAATTCGTAAGAGGTGAAGAAGATGAAGCATATTTTTGTAATAGACGATGATGCAAATATTAGACAATTAATTTTAAGGTATTTAGAGAAGGAAGGGTATCGTGTGACGGCTTTTGAAAATGCTGACTCTGTATTAGAGGCCTTTAATACGATGCAACCGGATGCGTTAGTATTAGATATTATGATGCCGGGAACGATGGATGGATTAGATTTGTGTAAGAAGATTCGAATGGTGAGCCATGTTCCAATTATCTTTGTTTCAGCAAAGGATGAGGCGGTCGATCGTATTATCGGTCTTGAGTTAGGAGCGGATGATTATTTATCTAAGCCATTTAGTCCGCGTGAGTTATTAGTTCGTTTGAAGATTATTTTCCGTCGTATTGAGCCGATGGTGATGAATGAGGTGGAGACGAGCATTTATCAAATTAAAGATATGAAAATTGATGATTCGAAGCGGGTTTGTACGGTAAATGATGAGGAGATGACGTTGACGAATAATGAGTATATGTTACTAGCTTATCTTGTGAAAAATAAAAATATTTCGTTTACGCGTGAAAATTTAATTCAGAATATTTGGGGCTATGACTATGTAGGTGAGTCTCGAATGATTGATGATTTAGTTAAGCGTCTACGTAAAAAGTTAAAAGCAATGAATGCAAAGGTAGAGATTACAACGGTTTGGGGTTATGGCTATCGAATTGACGATAATAATTAGGTGTTGATTATGAGGCTGGATCGTAAACTGTTTTGGAGCTATATTGTTACAATTTTAATCGCTGTTTCCACGTCATTTACGTTATTTACGGTGACGTCTAATCAGTTTTTATCCTATCGATTACTAGATAGTATGAAAAAAGAAATGGATTTGATTCAGGAAAATTTAATGGTCTATAATACGGGATATTTTCAACCTGGCGTGGTAATTCGCAACCATATTATGCAATTGGTTGAGTCAGAGTTGATTATTATTCAAGATAATGAGACTGTTTTTTATGAAAATAAGGCAATTCTTGATGATTTACAGAATTATGGTGTTGATAGTACTTATTTTAAGAAACATTATTTGATGATTTCAGGTAGTGTTGAAGTGATGGATTGGAAATTTGATATTATTTTGTTAAGAGATAAGGGGACGGTTGTAGAGTTAAATCGTCTGAATTTAAATATTTTATTTATTACTTCATTGGTGAGTATGTTAATTGCTGCGTTTTTTGGAGTCTACGTGCAAAATAATATTTCAAGACCAATTCATTTATTAAAAAATAAGATTCGTAATTTTCAGGAGAATATGGAGGCTCCAGAGGTAACAATTTATACGGGGGATGAGATTCAAGAGTTAGATGAGGATATTGTTCGTATGGCTAAGGCTATTGTTAATAATGACCGTAAGCGTAAAGCTTTCTTTGAAAATACATCTCATGAATTAAAAACACCGTTAATGAATATTCGGGGTTATGCCGAGGGGTTAAAAGATGGTATTTTTTCGATTGATGAAGCAGCGGATGTTATTTCTAAAGAGAGTGAGTCACTTCGTAAGTTGGTTGAATCGATTTTATATTTATCAAAACTTGAGGATGCAACTCACGATCGATATCAATTGCAGATTGTTGATTTAAATGCCTTTTTAGATGGCTTTTATCATAAAATGGCCGGGCTTGTAGCCGATAAGGGACTTGAATTACGGTTAGATTTGAATCAGTCCGTTTCGGTAAAATTAGATGATGATAAAATGATACGAGCGTTATCTAACATCATTACTAATGCGGTCCGTTATGCCAAGACGGTTATTTCTATTACAACAGAGATTGATGATGATTGGGTGGAAATCCGCTTGTTTAATGATGGTCCTCAGATTAAAGAGACAGATTTACC
>DKYS01000027.1 GCA_002493395.1 Turicibacter sp. UBA7094
GTAATAACTGTCTCATACTCTAACTCATATAGTTTACATAATTCTTCAACCTCTTGGTGCGTCGGATCAATTAAATTGACCCACTCAAACCCTCCGCTAGCTAATGAATTAATAAAATTCACTTCACTTCTCATCGAATCACCTCTTATTATTCCTCCCGATGTCGATCAGCATGAGATGACATCTTCAGGATTTGTTTATTTGTCCGTATGGGAATGGAATCTTCCACGTGATGTCACCTCCGTCTCCTCATCAATATAATAAAGGAACAAAAACTTTGATTCCTCTTAGTCTTTGCACCCCAGAAAGAAATATAACAGGATCATTTTCCTTATTTAGTATACTACTAATCGGTGGAATTAGCCACTAAAGAAATCATCTTTTTCACTTTTCACTTCTAAACCCTTTAAAAACTTCTTCTTTCTTTTGCTTTTTTAGTAATATTTCCCTTATGAAAATAAAAAATAGATCTTCTTAACTTTTGTCATAACTTTCGATATAATAAAGATAAATGACGATAAAGAAAGGACGTGACGGCAACTTGAATAAAACATCTATTCCCGAAAAAATTGTACCTGAGGTAACAAGTAACTTGCGTAAAAACTTCGTGCGAGTTCCCGATGTCATTAGAAACGCAAGCGGAATTCGAATCTTTGGAAAACGATTAAAATCATTTATCTTTACAACTGACGTTGCCATTATCAAAAATACTAACGCAGACGCAGTCATTGCTGTCTATCCCTTCACCCCGCAACCAACCATTACACAGGCCATTATGTCCGTTTCCGATATCCCTGTTATCTGTGGAGTAGGTGGGGGGCTCACTCATGGAACTCGTTCCGGTAACATCGCTTTACATGCCGAATTTCAGGGGGCCATTGCGGTAGTTTTAAATGCGCCTACCCCACGTGAGACCATCGAATACGTCAAGGAAACCATTGATATTCCTGTCGTTGTGACGGTTGTCTCTGAGCACACAGATGTTCAATCACGAATTGAAGCGGGGGCCGATATTTTAAATGTAAGTGGTGGGCCAAACACAGCAGCTATTATTCGTAAAATTCGCAAACAGTACCCGACCATTCCAATTATCGCAACAGGGGGACCCACTGATCAATCCATTCTTGAAACCATTGCTGCAGGAGCTAACGCCATTACTTATACCCCACCGACTAACGGGGAGTTATTCCGTGTTAAAATGGATCATTACCGCGAGATTGAAAATAGCGTTCAACATCATGAACCTATTAATCATACTTATGAGGAAGAGATTTCGTTAACTGAATAAAACGAAAAACCACCGGATTAGAGTAACCCGGTGGTTTTTATTTATCCCATCAAACGCTTCTAACAGATGATTTTTTTATCTCATGGACAAAAAGATAATTCCCCTTATCCCCCTACTTTAGATATCCATCTCCACACACAATCAGAATAAATTCAACATATTCTATAGTAGATTCACCTAAAATGGAGGTGGTTTTAGTGCAAATAAAATCATTACGTGTTAACACTTCAAACGGATTATGCGTCAACCTTGTGACAAGCATCCCCCTTACTTTACTCGTCGGTCTATCTGGTTCAGGTAAAAGTCAAATTCTATTTTACATCTATAGCGTTTTTCAACTATTAAACGGGCATTCCATAACAAACCTCGCTGACGGCGAATATGAAATGTGCTTTACACTCAATCAAAAAGAATATCGTTATTTTGTCTATCTGCATCACCATCATCCCGTCATCCAACACTTATGGAATCCCAACGATTCTTCCTCACTATCGATTGAAGAAATCACTCCTTTTTTAAAACCTGTAAAATGTCTAACGTTTACTCCCCAATTTAGACAATCTAACCTCCTTATCAAATCGTATCTACGAGCGACAAAGGAACAAATCTCTGAAATTTTATCCATTTTCCAAAGTATTTTTGATTCCGTTGAAGATATCAAATTAATCAATCGCAAGCAAGCTGCCCTCGAACTTTTCTTCAAAGAAAAAGGGCAAGACTATCTTGAAATCTATAAAATGTCTGATGGCATGCTTAAAACGTTGTATTATTTAACCGAATTTGTCTTAAGTGAACCTGGAACCCTTTTACTCATTGATGAATTTGAAAATGGTCTCGGATTAAATTGTATGGGCCCCTTACTCGAAGAAGTCATAGGGCGCGATGATCTCCAACTCATTTTGAGCAGCCATCATCCCTATGTTATTAACAATATTCCGAGTCAATTTTGGCGCATTATCACCCGACAACAAGGGATGATTCAAGTTCACACCGACGAAGAATTTGGAATTGGACAAACGAAATATGATGCCTTTTTTGAACTTATCAATCGTCTAGAATTCGAAGGAGGCGTGTAACATGAAACTTTACATTCTCGTCGAGGATGGAAAATCGGGACATAAAATCATTGACCACTGGATTCCTCTACTTCTTCCAACACTGACACGTGCAAAATCAATGGCTGAACTTCAAAATAATCAGTACGTTATCTTTAGTGGCATGGGATATCCGCGTCTCCTCGGAACAGACCCTGCCTCCCCCGAAAAAAATATTTTAGGGCAAACGATCGACACAATTAATCGCTATCAAGAGATTGATTATCTTTTAATCTTCCTAGATGGCGATGATGACGGGGTAAGTATTCGTCAACAACGGGTCACTCAAAAAATTGAGAACTACCCACACCCGCTATGTTGCCCCTTCGTTATCTTTGTTCAAAATAAGTGCTTAGAAACATGGCTACTTGGTAACCAAAGTTTCTTTCCTAACGAACCTCATCTTAACTTTCTTCCATTCTTAACTCATTACAATGTTTATACCGATGATCCCGAACTGATGGAGAAAGATCCTGACGTCCCTCTTGCTTCTACATCAGCACTCTATCACGAACGCTATTTAAAAGCGATGATGCAAAATTTAGGTTACCACTATAGTAAATCGCGTCCAGCACCCATTATGTATACCCAACTATTTCTAGATGGTCTTAAAGAGCGAGTAACCCAAACCCCTCACCTTCAAAGTTTAAATCACTTCTTTATGTTTATTGATCAGCTTAAAGAGGAACCTATCCCTCCTTCTCAATAATAACATCCTCTCATCCTTTGTTCTCTATTTTAAAGATTGGATTGTTTCACCGCCCAAAAATGTAGTAAAATACAAAAGAAAACTAAAAAATATAGGAGATATAAGATGACACCCGAATGGAAAATTCAATTAAACAATAAAATATATGGTTGCTATTGCCAACAGCTCCTCATTGAAGACAACCAAAATTCTCGTCTAGCAACGAATGAAGAAGCTAAACTTTTTCTTCAAGAGTTAATGACCATCGAGTTAGACGATTTAAAGGACGCCTATCTCATCGAACGTGTCGATTTATTTAGAGACCACCTCAAAGCTCTAAACTTCTCGATTGAATTTTTTCATAGCTGGAATGAGGAATCTGCTAACAGTTACACCGAGTATGTCAAGATTATGCATCCTCAAGAACAGGATCTTCTCGTCTGCTACAAACAAGTAACCTTACCTAAGGCGACAAAAGAAGGACAAATTGCTGATGAAATAGGTCCATTGCAAGCCATTGAACCCGCAAAATATGAGGTAGCAAAAGATTCAAAAATCGGATCAATCAAATTACAACTGCTCGATTTGGGAATAACAGAAATCATTGCATAAAAAAAGCGTTTCTTAAAGAAACGCTTTTTTTTAATCTATTTGAACTATTTTTCGTCCGTAATACACCTCTTCATCAATTTGATTAAAGGTTTTTCCAATCAAAACAGCCGTTGTCAAAGTTCCGTTAACATTGAGCATCGTGCGTCCCATATCAAGAATAGGATCAATAGCAATGACACCAGCAACTAAAGGAAAATATTCTCCTAATCCCATCCCGGATAATACGACAGAAATAGCCATCGTTGCCGATCCCGGTAACCCGGCAATACCAAAAGAAGCCAGCGCAATCACAATAATTAACATGATAATAAACGTTAAATCAATAGGGGTTCCCGTCATATTAGCAATCATAACAGCAACCAAGGCTGGATAAATTCCTGCACAGCCATTCATTCCGGCGTTAGATCCTAAACTTCCAACGAAGGTAGCCGTTCCGTTGTCTAGCCCAACATTCTCTGTTAATTTTTCAATACTAACAGGTAATGTTCCCAAAGAAGATCTCGACGTAAAGGCTAAAACTAATGCATCTATTACATTATGGACATAGCGAAATGGATTTAACCCTTTGCAGGCAATCAAAATTAAATGGACAAGCATCATCAGCGCAACTCCGACATACGTTGCTAAAATAAATCCGATAGCGTCACTAATAGCAGATATTCCGCGTCCGGCAATCGTATTTGCCAAAAGGGCAATAACCGCATAAGGCATCCATTTAATAATAGTCATAGCAACACTTAAAATAATCTTATAAAAAGCTTCAACTAAATCAACAAACGGTTTAACGATCGTTTCATATTTCTTCATTTGCCGTTTGGTTGCTAATCCTAAGAAAGTTGCAAAGATAACGACCGCTACAATATTCCCCTCAGCCATTGCAGCTACTGGATTAGATGGAATAAGCCCCTGTAACGTATCGACTAACGATTGAACTTCTCGAATCGTTGCCTCCCCCGTTACTAACTCATAACCAACCCCTAACTTAAACAAGTTCCCCACCACTAGACCAAGAATGGCAGCGATAACTGTCGTTAAGACGAGTGTTAACAATGTATGCATGGTTAATTTTCCTAAATTTTCTCCTTGCTTCATATTTAATATCACTCGGATAATTGAAACAAAGATTAAGGGAACAACAAGCATCTTCAATAAATCCATAAAACCATTTGCAATAAGACCATACCATTTATTAATTTCACTAATAAACGGAACCTCTAATGGTTGGTTAGGAAAAGAGCCAACGACTTGAATTAAAATTCCGAGTATAAGCCCCAATCCCGTTGCCGAAAGCATCCGTGTTGAAAATTTTACCTTCTTTTTCTCCATTCGTTTCATTCCAACAAATAAAACGAGTAATATTCCGATAAAAATAAGCGTCCTTATATCAGTTAAATACAAGAAATCTGTAAAAAATGCACTCTGCATAAGCTATGAAATCCTCCTCTATTCTTCAAATACTAATATTTTACTGAAATTCATAACTTTTTACAAGCATTTTGCTTTTCAGATTGACTCATCTCACTCTTATTTTAAAACAGATAAAAAATCATTAGGATGCATCAAGTCGATATATTGAGCAATTAACAATTCATCTCCAATCGGTTGATGGGAATTCACGTACTCTTCATAAACTGACTTAATTTGTTGTTTGACTTCCTCCGATTCCACTTCATAAAAGTCTTGATGTCCTGTCGAAATAAACAGATTAGTTCCAATAAAGACCCTTTGATCAACAATGTAAAGACTTGGTAATACGTCTAAAAAGCCGTCTTTCATGACCTTAAAATGAAAATGCTTTTTGATGTTAGAAACTTTAACAAGTGCCCGGTGATTTAATAAAATGTACAGACAAACACAAAGCGCAACAATTCCTGAAAACAATAAGCCTCTTACCGTGAAAGAATGGATGGGTTGGATAAATAGTAACGACAACGCGATGATCATCACCAAACAAACAAACTTCTTATATTTAACCTTCATCTCCCGCTTAACATCAATTTCCATCTGAAAAGATTCAAAAAAAACACGATGAAAAAGGGCCATAAAGTGTTCTGGTGCAAGCCTTAGTACCTTTTTTGATAAAATGAATTGCGTTGTTTTCAAAAATTCAATGTTTAAATCAGAATAAACATCCGGATCAATCTTTTCAACGTAAATAACTAACTCTTCTTGTGCTTGTTGTAACTGTTCATAAAGTTCCGCCGCCGAGCAGGGACGTAAAGAGCTGTAACTACTTAAATCCATTCTCTACCATCCTTTCCTATATATTCTCTCCTATTATGAACCAACTGTCACATTTTATATTCACAGATATGAAATTTTTAAAAATTCAAATAAAAAAAGTAGTGATTTAATCACTACCTATGATTCTAACGACTCTAAATGAGAGACCGGGCATTTCAGGTGATTTAAATATAACTGCGTTTCCGATACCACTACCTTACTTAAAGCAATAATGGCAATTAAATTTGGAAGAGCCATGAGTCCATTAACGATATCGGCAATTAACCAAACAGCTTCTAATTGTAAAAATGCGCCACTTCCTATCATGACAACGAAAATAATGCGGTAAGGTGTAATACTTTTGACACCAAATAAAAATTGGCAACAACGCTCACCATAATAATTCCATCCTAAAATTGTCGTAAAGGCAAATAAAGTTAAACAAATCATTAACAACAAAGACCCTAGCGGGATTTTAAAAACAGTCGGTAAAACCGTATTAAAGGCTCTTTCTGTTAAAGAACTTGCCAAAACCCCATCCATTTGCCAAACCCCTGTCACCATTAAGGTTAATCCCGTTAATGTGCAAATCATTAAACTATCAATAAAGGTTCCCATCATCGAAATAAGTCCTTGTTCGGCTGCCCACTCCGTCTTCGCAGCAGCAGCGGCAATCGGTGCACTTCCTAATCCTGATTCATTTGAAAACACCCCTCGGGCGATTCCATTACGGATTGCCGTTGCGACTGTGGCTCCCGTAAATCCTCCCACTGCTGCCGTCTGATTGAAGGCACCTTTGAAAATCATCTCAAAAGCTGGTAAAATGGCTTGATAATTAACAATCAAAATAAAACCACAAATCATCAGATAAGAAATTGCCATCACAGGAACCACCTTCTCCGCTACTTTCGAAATAGATTTAATTCCACCAAATGTAACAACTAACACAATGAATGCCAGAACAAGTCCAACAAACTCCGATTTTATATGTAAAGTACTTTCAATACTTGAAGTAATCGCATTGACTTGAGTAAACGTCCCAATTCCAAGTAGGGCGACTAAAATTCCGCTAAAAGCAAAAAAGATAGCTAACGGTTTATAGCGTTTCCCCATTCCATAAGTAATATAATACATAGGGCCCCCAGCTACTTCTTGATTCTCATCTAATTGGCGATATTTAATGGCCAATACACCTTCGGCATACTTAGTCGCCATACCGAAAAATGCCGCTAACCACATCCAAAATAAAGCACCCGGTCCACCTGCTGCAAGTGCTGTAGCAACTCCGATAATATTTCCGGTCCCAACAGTTGCAGCTAATGCCGTACATAATGCACTAAATGGAGAAATATCTCCTTGACCCGAATTCTTTGATTTAAACATTAACGTCATCGCATGTGGCAACTTGATTAACTGAATCAACTTTAATCGAATCGTTAACATAATCCCGGTGCCAATCAACAACATCAGTAACGGCGGCCCCCAAATAAAACTATCTAATTGGTTTAAAAAATGAATCATTTTTTCATCTCCTTTTTAACACCCGACGGGCTGTCTAAAGAAGGGATTTAATTTTTAAAGCACCTATATGCCCTAGCAACAAAAAAGGATCATCGCAACGATGACCCTGGAGTAGCATAGGATAAAATTGAGTTCGCTTTAAAAACGTCTCAAAAATCGATCCGATCCCTGTCCTTTTGCCTGAGAGATTGAGCAGATTGCCTTGCCCCTTCGGCGCCTAAATCAATAGGTCTCTCCAGAGTTCCGTCCACTTTACAGTCCACACTTATACCTAAGTACCTGAGAGCATCACTCCTTCGGTGTTCCCACTGGGAATCTCTTCTATAAAGCTTCAACCGGTGTTTTATTAATATATCCTTATTGTACCCCCATCCCCCTTAAAAAGCAAGTCACCTTTTATCCCCTTTCCTTTTAAAATGCGTCCCTTAAAAAAAGAAGATGATTACTCATCTTCTTTTTCTGACGAACGAACAACGATTAAAACGACACCCATTATCATTAATAAAATCGGAACGACCAGTTCCGCAGATAAAATATTCCAACTTGAAAGCAAAAGCAATCCCCCGATGGAAAAACCAATGAGATTGGAGCGTTTAACTCCGTCCTCAACCATAGAACATAAAGAAGGAACAATAATAAATAACGTCCACCATCCACGGAAAAAAAATTCAAAGTTCCAAAGTTGAAGAGAATCGCCAAAAAATCCAATCCCCACAACAATTAACAAACAACCCCAAAATATATCGATGCGACTTAACTTCATATGCATCACACTCCCTAAAAGAAGCATATGCATCCTTTTATTTCACTATTCCAAGTTAAAATAATCCTTTAGTACTTTTTCCACCCACTCCTCATTTAGATTTAATTTCCACCATAAATGAGAGCGGGCGAAAGGAATTTCTACCGTTAATTGCTTAGTCGGACGATTTTTTGTCTCCTTTAAGAGAAGGGCTAATTGCCGAGTCATTGTTCCCTGCAGACGATGATTCGCCCAATCATCGAGTACCCCTCGCCAATCAGACAACGTATTCTTTAAAAGTGTGCCGCTCTCATCAATCATAAGTTTTGAAAGGTCTATTATCTCAAAGTTCACCAATACAAAGGCCGAGTCTTCCTCAAAACGGGTTTGGTAGACGTCGTATTTCATCCCTTTTAAAATATCCTCTAAAATAAATCGTTGATCATTATCTAATTTAAAAGAGTCAGATTCCAAAATAGGGGCGTAATTCGTCTTCTTTAAATAATAAAGACCGCCCTTTACCATCCATTCTGGTGATTTAATATATAAATATAGAGCAGCAAAAACAACCACACCAATACTCATCAAAACCATTAAGGTTCTTTTCATGCCTTATCCCTCCTCTTTCATTCCCTCGATGGACTTTCCTTTATTTTAGTCTCCCTCCCTTCGCAACACAAGCAAAATCTTACGAGAAAAACGATGATTTATCCGATAAATTCTCTATTTTTTAACATTTTTAATCGTTATTCAAAAAAATGAGACATTTTCTTTATTTACTAGACATATAGTTTACTAGATTCATCAGATAGAGGATTGCCTCAGTCATGATTAATTTTCCCGACTCTAAGTTAAAAGAGACTTATATGGCTCTTATCTGTCACGAGTCTCTCGTGATGTCATTAAAAATAGGGGGACACATGTCGGGTTATCTCTCCCTCTAACATGGAATTCCTTTCCTTTACGCACTTATAGGGCATCTCTATCTTATAATAAAGGAGGACAATGCATGATTAAAATTTTCTCAAGTACAGCAGGAGAAGATATTTTAGTATCAACCATTAACAAGTGGTTAGAAGAGCATCCAAATGTTTATATTCAATCATTTAATTATCACACTTATTATAAAACTTCATTTGCTAGCGAGGATGAATTGGTCTATAGTTTTGTCATTAATTACATAACGGTAAACAATTAAAAAGGTGGCCCTTCGGGCCGCCTTTTTAATGTTCATCTAACGTTTCCGAAAGTGTCACCAAAATCTGTGAAGGAGCAAGTGCCACTAAATCATGAACAAGGCGAGCATCAAATGATAGCATCGTTTTTTCAGTCAATTCAAACACATCTTCACTCGCCAATGGAATATTTTCCATTTCAAACGTCATTTTAACCGATCCCTTTAACACAAGAACGGTTGCATAACCGTTATGACGATGCTTGGCTAATCCTTCACCCACCTCAAAATTAAATTGAAGACATTTAAATTTCTCATTTGTCGTTAACAACTCTTTTTTCGATGTTATTTCTCCTAAATCAATAGCCTGTATTTTATGTTCCATTGAGGTGTCCTCCTTTATCTCCCTCTCCAATCGATAAGGGATTATTCCATTTTAGAATAACCTGTCTAAACAAATTTATTCTAAAATCGTTACTGTTTTATACAGATTTGTCATACAATTTGAAGAAGGCTTTTACCAGGAGGAACACTTATGGACTATCAATTACTCATTGACACGATATTACGAATCCTACTTTCTATGTTTATCGGGGGACTCATTGGATGGGAAAGAGAAAATACGCATCGTCCCGCCGGACTTCGTACACATATGCTTGTGGCTGTTGGATCTTGTGTCGTCATGCAATTGGGGGCTTATAATTCTACGCACATCGGTGCTCAATTTAATATCGACCCTTCCAGATTAGGGGCCCAAGTTATTTCTGGAATTGGTTTTTTAGGAGCCGGAACGATTCTCAAGGAAGGAACGACAATTAAAGGGTTAACAACAGCAGCTAGTCTTTGGGTCGTTGCCTGCTTAGGACTAACCATCGGAGCAGGAGCATACACCCTCTCAATTATAGGATCTCTTGCCGTTTTAGTCACACTCACCGTCTTTGAACATGCTTCAACCTTTATTCCATTTGGAAAATATCGACGTTTCTCCATTCACATTAAATGTAAAGAGTTAACAGAGACCCTCCAATTTTTAAACACCATTGCAAAAAAATATCAGGCCAAAATTCTAGACCTTGAACTCGTCTCCGTAACCGGCGATATTCGAGAAATTTCTTTCAACCTGTCTACTAAACGATTGCATAAAACCGTTGATACCACGACTCTATTTTCTGATATAAATCAAAATGAAGACATTATTTCCATCAAACTAAATGAATATTAAAAGGAGCCTAACCATTTGTGTTAGACTCCTTTTAAACTAAAAATTCCTTGAGGCACCTCCGCCCCCTGATCGGCCGCCACCCCCTCTTGAAGAAGAAGACGAAGATCCTGAAGAAAAACCAGAAAATAAATGGAGCAGTAAAAATAGGGTATCAATCGAACTAATCCCTAAAATCCGACAAATAAAAACATAGACGATTAAAATAACCAGGGCTCCCCCTGCCATAAACAACGGATTAACTAAAGTGGGGGCATCAATAGCCGTAACTTGTCCATCAAAAATATCTTGATAACCATATTCTTCTTGAATAGCAAGAACCAACTGATTAAAAATATTTGTCATTGCTTGCGAATAATCCCCTGATGCTAAGTCGCCCATTGAGGCATCAATGATTCTCCCTACCTTCCCGTCCGGTAAAATACCTTCTAAACCATAACCGACCTCAATCCGTATCTCCCTGTCTTGTAAAGCTAATAAGATTAACACACCATTATCATACGCTTTATTTCCTATTTCCATCGCTTCAAACTGTTTAACCGTATAGTTTTCAATCATTTCTCCTTCCAAACTATTCACAACAACGACAGCAATCTGAGGCTTCTCTTTTGTTTTTTCAAATGCCTGATTAACAGTTAAAATATGATCTTTAGTCTGGTTATTCAACACGTGTCCTTGATCAGTAACATAAAAAGAATCTGATGGTTGAACGACCGCCTGCCCTTGAAGTGGAAAACAGATAGACGCCAAAACACCTATCACGAATAAACCAACCCAATATCTTTTTAAACCTTTTATCCACTCCTTAAAACAAAAATGTTTATTCATCAGTTTTTGCATCCCTATCATCCCCTTAGTTACCTGAAAAAAGGCTGCTTCTTATGCAACCTTCTCCCGATTTTTAAAATTCCACATTTGGCGCTTGGTCAGATCCTGACTGCGCCTCGAAATAGTCACGCTTTTCAACCCCCATTAAACGTGCCACCATACTCGTTGGAAATTTGCGGATTTTTGAATTAAATTCTTTCACTGTCTCATTGTAGCGATTACGTTCCACACTAATTCTATTTTCAGTACCTGCTAATTCGTCCATTAAGGTGGTAAATTGAGCATCCGCCTTTAATTCTGGATAGTTCTCTGTAATCATTAAAAGTCTAGAAAGTGCCCCTTCTAATTCATTCGATGCTTCAACTTTCTCATTAATCGTCGTTGCTCCTGCTAACTTCGCTCGTGAATCAGCAATCGAGGTAAATACTTCTTTCTCATGTTCCATATATCCTTTTGTGGCATTGACTAAATTAGGAATTAAATCGAAACGGCGCTGTAATTGCGTTTCCACGGCAGCGAATTGCCCATCAACCGCTTCCTCCGCAACAACAATCCCATTATAACTAGAAACAAAAAAACCTACCACTACAAGAATAACGACTAATAAACTTATAAAAAGCGTAGTTGTTCTTTTCATCTAAACGACCCCTTTGTTTTTAAATTCATACGGTTATTATAACATAAACTGGATATTATTAAACACATCATCCCTTTTATTTTCATCCATCACGTCTAGAAGCAGGCTTTATCTCTCGTTTCATCTCTACTTTTTATTAATAAACATAAATTTATTATCTACAAATGACTATATTCCTGGGGCTGATTAGTCGTCTCCTCGGACAACTGACGATGGGTAAAAAAGAACTTGGCCATCGCAGCAAATAAAGCAGGTGCCATTAAATAACTCGCTATCGCTAAACATGTATATAAATAAGGTTGCGCATGGTAAAGAGATTGGACACATTCAATGGGAATACGCAGCGGTTTTTGAATAATCATTAAATTAGCTCCATAATAACCATTAAGCGTCAAGCTCAACAGGGCTGCCCCTAGAAAATAGAAACTAAAATATTTATACGTCTTAAGCGTAAGTTGATCCGCATAATAGCGAAGATACAAGCCATTTAAATAAATCATTAAGACATGAAATAAAAGGCTGTGAACGCTTAAAAAATGCCAAATGGGATAACTCATTAAAGAGGTCGTTGGCATCAATAAAAAGCTAATTCCTCCGACAGCACCCCCCATTAAAATAAAAGCATCCCCTATCTTTTTCACTCTGCCTTGTCCATATCCACTCATAAAGGTCGCATAAATAAATAATGAACAAAAAGAAAGGGGGAGCCACGAATCAATCGCTGTATAACCATAATAAAACTTATATATCATTTTAATCAATTCCAATACGGCGACGAGCCATGCAATTCCCCGAGTCACCTTAATCACATGCTCCTCAACTAAATAATGAAACGAGAACCAAAGCCCTCCTATAAGTATCAAGCTGCAACTTAACAAGGCCACGAGATGTGGAATGGTAAACATTCCCGCTGCCTCATATTGATTCAACGGAGCAAAAAATGCCACTTGCATAAACTCCATAAAACCGCCTCCTTCTTCCTCATAACCTCCATCTAAAATCTTGATGTTTGCTCTTTCCACAACGCCCCGTCTGTTCATCTATCACATTTAAACTCATCGTTTTTATTCACTGAACTTTCAATACCAACACATCGATATCATCTTTTTTTGAACATAATAACTATCATATAACAAAATAATACAAAAAACTACATTTTTCGGATTAGATGATCCTAGTAAATCTTAGGATTCGTATCCGCATTATTCCTTAAACGGTGCCTGATAACAGGGGACGACTTAACTTTCTATTAATCTAACCCTTCACGCAAATGATTTATTCGCCCCCTCAACTCATTAGACAAGGAGGGAATGGCCCTTTTCTTCAACAATTGCCTAATTCCACTCCCCTACTACCCATCATATGTAAGAGTATTTTATCAGTTCGACAAAAAAGTAAAAAAGTCTCATTTTTTCTATCTCTTTGTTATGATTAAACACATAAAAAAGGCGAATGGCCACTTTTAAACTAGCCATTCACCCTTTAAAAGATATGATTTCTTCTCCTAATAAGATGGTATCAACTATTTGGGCGAGCATCATACTGAGTTCGCATCGTTAGAATTAAGTGATGATGCATCTGAGTTTCAAACGAAGGCATTGTATGACGCCCTCTTTTGAGGTCATATTTTTGTTTTTTTTCATGACAACACGTCGATTTTAAATAACTTAAAAACTCAGTTCGAGATTCATTGTGACGTAAGGACTGACATTTTTTTAAATTCAGCTTTCCTACCTCCTCTGATTGGTGAAAAACATCACCATTTTTTAAAATCCCTTCTAGTTGACGAGTCATTCTATCCATCCCCCTTTGTCCTACTACTAAGATACGTCAGTCAAATCTAAAATATACAATTTATCTCCATCGGAATTACCGCCCATATCATTAAAAAAAGTTCCGTGAACATGATTTTTTCACAGAACTTTTTTCCCTATTCTATTCAGAAAACGGAGGCATCAATCGGACGTGAACCGCTGATTGAGAAAGTTCTATCTCTCACCGTACCTCTTAGGTATGATACCCTCTTCTTTTACTTTTTAATTTGTTGGAGGCGCCAATCGGATT
>DKYS01000096.1:0-8063 GCA_002493395.1 Turicibacter sp. UBA7094
GCTCCAAATAGCCAATTAACATCCGTAGGGATGTTTTTTTTATTGTTAAAAATAATGTAAAGCTTGATAACTATGTTATGAGGCTTTTTTTATATGAATGAAATCCACTTACTACTTGATTAAACATTTGGAGAACACGTCGCATTAGTTTTTTTATTTATCCTCAATGATATAAAAGGAAATTAGGCTCAGTTTCCGTATTGTATTATGGAGGTGTTTTTTTATGATAGATATATATGGACGAGAGTGGCTAGAGGATGAGTATTTAGATTTATGTTCTCAGGGGGTGATTAAAGCAAGTGATGTTGAAAAGGTAAAGGGAATTCATGGGAACCGGTGTGAGCGATGCCTAAATCAGTCAACTGATTGGTTTTCTACGTTTACCTATAAGGGAAATTTGATTACTTATTGTAGACAATGTTTAGATTTTAAAATGATTGATGATGTACACTACCTTTATCGTTCAAAAATTCCCGTTCAAATTACAGAGAGAGCGGGAATTTTAAATCAAGACTTTCAACTATCATTGTTGCAGCAGAGAGCTTCCAATTTTGCAAAAGAGATATTAAATTCTTACAGTATTGGCATAATATGGGCGGTATGCGGAGCTGGAAAAACAGAAATGATGTTTGAGACTATCTCGCTTGCTTTGACCCAACAAAAGCGTGTTTGTTGGGCTATTCCACGTGCCGATGTAGTAGTAGAGTTAGTTCCCCGTCTTAAACAGGCTTTCCCAAATGCGAGGGTTGTAGGGCTTCATGGGAATTCAGATGAAAAGCAAAGCTATGCTGATATTGTGATTACGACAACGCATCAACTCATTCGTTTTTATCAGGCGTTTGATTTATTGATTATTGACGAAGTTGATGCCTTTCCATATACATTTGATGAGATGTTGCCGAGACTGGCTAAAAAGGCATGTAAATCTAAATGTGCAACGATTTATTTATCGGCGACACCTTCTAAGGCGGATCAACGGGCGATAAAGGCGGGGAAGTTAAAATGTTGTTTAATTCCAGCGAGATATCATTTGCACGCATTAGATATTCCTAAATTTTGTTTTTCAGGAAATTTAGAGTCTTATTTAAAGAAAAAAAAGCTACCTTGGGTCATCAAAAGGTGGTTTAAAAGGCAGTTATGTTCGAAAAGGCGAGCACTGTTATTTGTTCCGACGATTGAAATGGGATATCGTTTACAGGAGGCAATAAGAAACTGTTTTAATTTAGAGGTGGAGTATGTTTATTCTAGTGATGAGAATCGACTGAAAAAAGTAGGAGACTTTAAAGAGGGAACAGGGCAATTTTTAATTACAACAATGATTTTAGAACGTGGGGTAACCATTGCTAATATTGATGTCGCTATTTTTTCAACAGAGCACGAGGTTTATGAGGAAAGTGCATTAGTTCAAATCAGTGGGCGTGTTGGAAGAAATCCAATGTATCCTCATGGCGAAATTATATTTTTTCATTATGGTGTGACTTTAGCAATGGATTCAGCACGGCGCCAAATTCGGGAGATGAATAAGAGTGCTAAAAGACAACATTTATTAAAGGATGGATGATGATGAAATGTCTAGTATGTTTTCAATTAATAACGATTAATAATTTTCAGGATATTTTAACAATGGAGGCTCCATGTGTGTGTCATAAATGTAAACAATATTTAATAGGAGGCAAGCAGAATCATCTCTTTAAACAAACCGAATGGCTCATGTCTGTGATTGAAAGATTAGAAAAGGGGGATTTTGTATTGCTTCAATTGTTTATTCCTAGATATGTGAAGGAGATTAAAAGACAGTTAAGATGTAATCAAACGATTACGATTTTAAATATGACAGGGAAGGGTCCATATCCGTGGGGGGAAGTACTGATTGAACAATTAGAAAAAATTTTTTCAAAAAAGGACATGAATCGGGTTAAGCTAGTTTTGCCACATGAAGTTGAAGAGAATACGATTAGAATTTATTAAAAGGTAATGATTTAGATAAATTTTATAAGCGCTTTATTAGTATATAATCTCTGTCTTTTGCTTAAAATGAAATGAATCTCTTTTTAATCGTGAGGAGATAGATTGTTTAGTTTTATTCTTTGTTTTAAGGAGCCCTGAAGTGTTCGACAAAAGTCGGATAACGCTTTCTTAAATGAGGGATTTATATTATAATAGAGGTACATCAGATAGATAGGAGTGATTCTAATGAGAATTCAAATTAGGGGAGCTAATCGTTTCAATGCAACAGACGCTATTAAAAATTATATTGAGGAAAAAGTGGGAAGTTTACAACGATTCTTACCTACGAACCCGGATTTAGAGGCTCGCGTGTATATTAAAATCTATGATGTGATTCAGAAAGTAGAAGTGACGATTCCTGGAAACCAATTTATCTTACGAGCAGAAGAGGAAAGTGATAATTTATATGCAGCGATTGATCTTGTTGTGGATAAATTAGAACGTCAAATTCGTCGTCATAAAACAAAAGCAAATAAAAAAATTCGTGAGCGTGAGGGCATTAGTGATTACTTCATTACTGTTGATGATCCAGATACTGTGTATAACGAAGAGGATGAGGTACCTTATAAAGTAAAAAATGTTCATTTAAAACCGATGGATGTTGAAGAGGCTATTATGCAATTAGAGTTATTAGGACATGATTTTTATGTTTATCGCGATATGGCTGTAGATGCCGTTTGCGTTGTCTATCGTCGCAACGATGGCAAATATGCCGTGATTGAAACAAACAATTAATAATAGGAAATTAACAAAAAAGACTATCTTACGCGATAGTCTTTTTATATTATTGTGAAAAATGATGGAATCTGTGGGGATGTGGGGATTTAATAAAAATATTAAAAATGAAATGACAAAAATTAGGTGAAGTTATGCATCGGACAGGTTTTTTTGTGTACATGTTTAGTTAAAAGTGGTAACATTATGTTAATAACGGAGTATTAGCTAGTACAGCTTAATTCAGATATGGACAAGGAGCGATGATGATGATTTCAGCAATCAAGAAAATGTTAGATCCAAGTGTTAAAGTATTAAAGCGTGCTGATAAGATAGCGGATGCGATCATTGCATTAGAACCTCATATGCAAGGTCTAACAGACGAGCAATTAAAAAATAAAACTTTAGAATTTAAAGAACGAATTGAAAAGGGAGAAACGTTAGATGATTTATTAGTTGAAGCCTTTGCGGTGGTTCGTGAGGCTTCAACGCGTGTATTAGGGATGACACCATATAAAGTTCAAATTATTGGTGGTATTGCATTACATGGCGGAAATATTGCCGAGATGAAAACAGGAGAGGGGAAAACATTAACCTCGACGATGCCTGCTTATTTAAATGCGTTAGATGGAAAGGGTGTCCATATTATCACGGTTAATGAATATTTAGCAAGTCGTGATGCGCGTGAAATGGGAGAACTTTATCGTTGGCTTGGATTAACGGTCGGTTTAAACTTAACAGGTATGACTTCTGAGGAGAAGAAATTGCAGTATGCGTGTGATATTACCTATTCAACGAATAATGAATTAGGTTTCGATTATCTACGTGATCACATGGTTTTATATGCAAAACAGATGGTACAACGTAAACTTAATTATGCGATTGTGGATGAGGTCGATTCTATTTTAATCGATGAAGCACGTACACCATTAATTATTTCAGGTGGACAAAAGCGTACTGCTAACCTATATGTTCATGCGGATCATTTTGTTAAAACGCTAAAGGACGAGGAAGATTACAACATTGATATCAAAACCAAAAATGTTCAGTTGAATGAAGGCGGGATTGAAAAGGCAGAGCGAGCCTTCCGTATTGATAATTTATATGATATTAAACATGCGGTTTTGTTACACCACATCAATAATGCGTTAAAAGCAAATTATATTATGGCACGCGATGTGGATTATGTTGTTCAGGAAGATGAGATTGTGATTGTTGATCAATTTACTGGTCGTTTGATGAAGGGGCGTGCTTATTCTGAAGGATTGCACCAAGCGATTCAAGCAAAAGAAGGGGTTTCAATTAAACAAGAAACGTCAACTTTAGCAACAATTACTTTCCAAAATTTATTTAGATTATATAGTAAGTTATCAGGGATGACGGGAACGGCCAAAACAGAAGAGGAAGAATTTAGAAATATTTATAATATGATGGTTGTTGAAATTCCAACCAATCGTCCAATTGCACGTTTCGATGCACCAGATTTAGTCTATAAGGATATGAATGCGAAGTTTAATGCGGTTGTCGAGGATGTTATTGAGCGTCATAAAAAGGGACAGCCGGTTTTACTTGGAACGGTAGCGGTGGAGACATCAGAATATATCTCTCAATTATTAAAGCGTAAGGGAATCCCACATAACGTTTTAAATGCCAAAAATCACGAACGTGAGGCCGAAATTATTATGGATGCTGGGAAGCAGGGAGCGGTTACGATTGCAACCAATATGGCAGGTCGAGGAACGGATATTAAATTAACAGATGAAGTTAAAGAATTAGGTGGACTAGCCGTGATTGGAACAGAGCGTCATGAATCACGCCGTATTGATAATCAGTTGCGCGGACGTTCGGGTCGTCAAGGGGATCCGGGATATACTCGTTTTTATTTATCTTTCCAAGATGAGCTTATGCGCCGCTTTGGTTCAGACCGTATGCATGCTATGGTAGATAAGCTAGGGATGGATGAAAATGAGCCAATTGAAAGTAAAATGGTTACAAAAGCAGTAGAATCTGCACAGAAACGTGTGGAAGGAAATAACTATGATACGCGTAAAAACCTTCTTGAGTATGATGATGTGATTCGCCGTCAGCGTGAGGTAATCTATGGACAACGTCAGGATATTTTAGAAACAGAGGATTTAACTGAAATTATTTTTGGAATGGTTAACTCGTCGGTGACTCGTTTAGTGCACAACTTTTCACATCAAACTCAAGATAATCAAAAGGGAGATCAAGCGTATAACTATGAAGGACTACTTGTTTATTTAAACACGAATTTCTTCCCAGTTAATAAAGTAACGCGTACAGCGATTGAAGGTAAGACAGAGGAGCAATTAATTGATTATGTGACAGGACTTGTGAAAGAAGATTACCGTCAGAAGCAACAATCGATTGATGAATCTGTTTTCCATGAATTCCAAAAGGTTATTGTTTTACGCGTCGTTGATACGCATTGGATGAATCATATTGATGCGATGGATGCTCTACGTCAAGGAATCCATTTACGTTCTTATGGACAAATTAACCCTCTACATGAATATCAAAGTGAAGGATTTGAGATGTTTAATCGTTTAATTGAACGTATTGAAGATGATGTGACACGTTATATTATTCGTGCAGAGATTCGTCAAAATCTTCAACGTGAAGAAGTCGCTAAACCGATTGCGACGAATAGTTCTAAGGAAGAGAAAAAAAGACCACTGACGAGAGTATCTAAAAAGATTGGACGTAATGAAGAATGTTCATGCGGAAGTGGTAAAAAATACAAAAATTGTTGTGGACAACACGAATAGTTTTTGAGAAGGAACATAGTAATTAACGGCGGGGGAGCAGTCACTCTTTATCATGTAAAAAGTGACTGCTTCTTATCACGTAAAAGTGGTGTTTATAACGACTATAAAAAAAGTGGTGATTGAAATGGAAATTCATGAAATACGGTCTGAGATTAAAAAAATGTCTGAGCGAATTTCTCAGTTTAAAGAGTCCTTGAACGTCGATGAAAAGGAATCTCGGATAAAAGAATATGAACAAACGATGCAAGAGTCAGGTTTTTGGGACGATCGCAGAAAAGCGCAAGAAGTTATTAATGCGGCTAATGCCCTTAAGGAAAAGGTGTCTTCCTTTTATAATTTAGAAGCGGAAGTTGAAGAGTTAGCCATTGCCTTTGAATTAATTCAAGAGGAATCGGATGAAGAACTTCAACTTGAATTAGAGTCACAAATCCATGAGGTTAGCGAGAAGTTGAATGCGTTTGAGTTAGAGATTTTATTGAGCGGTCCATACGATGGGAATAATGCTATTTTAGAGTTGCATCCAGGTGCAGGAGGAACAGAATCTCAAGATTGGGCAGAAATGCTTTATAGAATGTACACTCGATATGCTGAGCGAAAAGGATTTAAGATAGAGGTATTGGATTATTTAGTTGGAGAAGAAGCGGGAATTAAAAGTGTGACCATTAAGATTAAGGGAACAAATGCCTTTGGTTATTTTAAAGCTGAGCGAGGGGTTCACCGTCTCGTTCGTATTTCACCATTTGATTCCGGAGGACGTCGACATACCTCTTTCTGTTCTTGCGATGTAATGCCGGAATTTTCTGGTGATATTGATATTGAAATTCGCAGTGAGGATTTAAAAATCGATACTTATCGTGCGAGTGGTGCTGGAGGACAGCATATTAATACAACCGATTCTGCTGTTCGTATTACCCATTTGCCAACGAATACAATTGTGACATGTCAGAACCAACGGTCACAAATTAAAAACCGAGAAGCGGCGATGGAAATGTTAAAATCTAAGCTTTATCAGCGAAAGTTAGAGGAACAGGAAGCCGAATTGGCTAAAATCCGTGGAGAAGTGAAAGAGATTGGATGGGGAAGTCAAATTCGTTCCTATGTTTTTCATCCTTATTCATTAGTTAAAGATCATCGAACGTCATATGAGGTTGGAAATGTGCAAGCCGTTATGGATGGAGATTTAGATGGCTTTATCGATGCTTATTTAAGACATAGTTTGTAAAAGTGGTACTTTGTGGATAACTCGTTTTAGGGATGGCTACCCAACACGGTAACGTGTATAATAAAAACAGTTAGATTAGCTTTAAAAGGAGTGACGAGTTAATGAAAAAGATTCCAAGTTTTACAGTCAATCATGAAGATTTATTACGGGGAATTTATGTTTCACGAAAAGACATAGTCGGGCAAGAGATAATTACGACGTTTGATATTCGAACGAAACTTCCTAATAGAGAGCCTGTTATGAATACGGCTGAAATTCATACGATTGAACATTTAGCAGCAACTTTTTTAAGAAATCATCCAGTAGCGGCAGATCAAACGATTTATTTCGGACCAATGGGATGCCGAACAGGCTTTTATTTAATTTTAAAGGGAGATTTAAATTCATCTGATATTGTGGATCTTGTGAAGGAAACTTTTGATTTCGTAGCCAATTATGAAGGAGAAGTTCCAGGGGCGAGCGCGAGAGATTGCGGTAACTATTTAGACATGAATCTCCCAGCTGCTAAATATGAGGCAAGGGCATTTTTAGAAAATACGCTTAACAACATAACAGAAATGAATTTAGTTTATCCAAATTAAAAAAGTGGAAAATCATCGGGTAGATGGTTTTCCACTTTTTTTATGTAAGGAGTTAATAATTGTGTGTAAGGCATGTAAAAAGAGAGGAGATTTCATCTATTTATTCGACATTTTATAGGACGATAAGTGTTATTGTGCTACAATAGTAAGTCGGGTATGGATGAAAAGGAAAAGAGAGAGGATAGTATTTGTTGGCAATTGCCGAATTAAAAATGAAACTGTCATATAGTTATGCTATAATGAGAAAAGACGTTTAGAGATAGGTGGGAAGATGATGATCGAATTTACAAACGTTAGTAAAAGGTATGCAAATGGAGTCATTGGACTTCATAATATAAATGTTCAAATTGAATTAGGAGAATTTTTATTTGTTATTGGACCAAGTGGTGCAGGAAAATCATCATTTTTAAAGATGATTAATTGTCAAGAGAAGGCAACGGGCGGGGAAATTAAAGTGAACGGCGTTGAAATTACGCGTTTAAGTCGTTTTAAAATTCCTAAATTACGACGTCAGATTGGAGTCGTGTTTCAAGACTTTAAATTATTACAAAAAATGACGGTTTATCAAAATGTGGCTTTTGCCTTAGAAGCCATTGGTCTTCCAAAAGAAGAAGTTCGGCAAAAAACATTGGAATCATTAGCCCTTGTTGGATTAGAGGATAAATTACTGTTCTATCCTAATCAGTTATCGGGTGGAGAGCAACAACGCGTGGCTATTGCTCGTGCAATTGCTAATAATCCGGATATTAT
>DKYS01000096.1:8421-18423 GCA_002493395.1 Turicibacter sp. UBA7094
GCTCAAGGAAAAACGATTATCATGGCAACACACGATCATGAATTAATATTTGGACAAGATTGTCGTGTATTGACGATTGATCACGGAACGATATTTAGCGATGAGGTGAGGGGATATTATGAAAATAATTAGACAGATTTTTCGCTATATTCGCGATGGATTTAAAAATATTTGGAATAATTTATTTATGTCTATTTCATCTATTTTTACGTTAACGATTACACTTAGCCTGTGTTCACTCTTCGTTTTATTCGCTTATAATACGAAAAATTTTACGGAGCAAGTAGAGAATGAAATTAAAATTTTTATTGAGTTTTCTCAAGAGGCAACGAGTGAGCAAATTGAGGCTTCAATTGAGGCGATAAAATCTCAAGAACACGTTGTCGAGGTTGATCATATTACCAAGGAAGAAGAGTATTCAAATTTTATTGAACGAATAGGTGAAAACGATCCTGAATTGGCGGACTTTTTTGAAAATACGAGTGATGGAAATCCACTACCGGATACGGGGATTATTTCAGTTGATGAGGTTAAAAATGTAGATGGAGTAGCCAATTCTTTGAAAGAAGTTGAAGGGGTTGCCTATGTTAATTATGGAGAAGAGTCTGAGTTAGCGGCTTTTAGTAATATTACAACGATTGTTCGTCAAACTCTTTCTGTTATCGTATTAATTTTACTTGTACTCGCTATCTTCTTAATTCAAAATACCATTAAATTAACCATTTATGCTCGTCAGAATGAATTAAAAATTATGAAATTAGTTGGAGCATCAGTTGCCCATGTCACGGTTCCATTTCTCATTGAAGGTGTTATTATTGGAGTTTTAGGATCTGTGATTCCAATTTTATTAACGATGTATGGTTATCAATTTTTATATCGTATTTTTGGCGGAGTACTCGTTATTCCTATGTTACAATTAGCAGCACCATTTCCAACGGTATATGAGTTAGGAACCATTATCGGGTTCATATCAATCGTTATTAGTCTGCTAGGAAGTTTCTTTGCAGTTATTAAATATTCATTAAAAATTTAATTAATCGGTTTGTTAAAAGGAGGGATAGGAGATGAAGCAACGATGGTTGATGGGATTAAGTCTCGCCCTATTGTTAAGTTTGATTCTGAATATTCCGCAAGCAGCGGGGGCCGAAAAAACGTGTGAAACCAAAGAAGAATGTAATGCGATTATTAGTGAGGCACAGGAACAAATTTCTGATATCCAAGGTAGGGAATCTCAGGTTCAAAATGAAATTGATATTGTAGAAGGAGATATGGGGACAACGATTCAACAAATTGCGCAGACTGAGAGTGAAATTGCTGAATTTGAACAGAAAATTTCACAAAAAGAAAGTGAGATCAAGACTAGTGAAGCGGAAGCGGAAAAGTTAGAAGATGAAGTTGAGGCGTTGAAAGAAGTCGTGGCACAGCGTATGCATATGTCACAGCGATTTTCACGTGGAAATTTAGTATTACAGCTATTATCTGAATCTAATAGTTTAGTAGATTTTATTCGTCAGTTACGGGTGATTAACCATTTTTCTGAAAGTGATGCTAAGTCAATGAATGAGCTAAGTCTATTAGTCAGTCAACAACAGGCGCTATTGGCAACTTTAAAAGTTCAGCAAGAAGAATTAGCGGAGAGTAAGACATCACTTGAGCAAGAGCGTGAAACATTAGACGCGTATCAACAGAAGTTAGAAGAGCAAAAACAAGAGCTAGCGAAACAAATGCAAGAATTAGAAAGCGAGCGCTTATCGGCAGCAGAAATTATTGAGATTGCCGAAGAACAGAAAAAGATTTTAGAACAAACACCACCGCCGCCGGTTTCAACAGGGAATTCTTCAAGTAATGGAAGTAGTTCTTCAGGAGGCGGGATCGTTACAGATTCAGGATTTATGATTCCATTAGCACATGGTTATGTGAGTTGTGAGTTTATGGGCTATACGAATCACACAGGAATTGACTTAGCTAATCACGGGGATACATCAACGCCGGTTTATGCAGCGCAGGCAGGAACAGTTGTGCGTGCCGGATGGCATAGTGCTTATGGTAACCACGTCATTATTACTCACAATATTAATGGACAAGTTATGACAACACTATATGCACATATGTATTCTGCTCCTTATGTGTCAGTAGGACAACAAGTTTCCCAAGGGACACAACTTGGAACGATGGGAAGTACAGGAAACTCTACGGGGCCTCATTTACATTTTGAAGTGTATGAGGGTGTGTATAACTATCCACATGCCGTGAATCCAAGAAAATATATTAATTTCCCATCTTCATGGTAGAGAATAAAAATCTATCCGAAATAGATGTCATTTTTAGTTAATTAAAAAGATACTTTTAAATAGAACATTGGAGTGATTTAACAATTAAATCATTTCATTTCTGTTTAGAAGTATCTCTTTTTTTTATAGTTTTTTACTCCTAATATGAAGGAAGGAATGAAAAAGGCAGAGGAAAGGTAAAAATACTATAATTTTTAGGAGAGAAGTCCAAAATTTGTGGATATAATTTTCGGATAGGGTAAAGATAAATAGAGGTACCCCTTAGAATAAGAGTGGGAAAAAGTTCCAAGATATGTGAATTTATTCTATTTTATTAGAATGACAAAGAAAATAAAAATTGGTAAAATAGAAGTTATACTACAGCATCCAAAGTTTTGCTATCAATAGAAAGGCTATCAAAGGTATAGATGTATGAACTAAGAAGGAGTGGTGACCATGAAGCATAAGAAGGGGTTTCTGCTAGTAGGAAGCTTTTGTTTAGGTGCGGTTGTGACATTGTTACTGTCATTAATATTTCCAGAGAAGAAATCTAATTCCATTATTTCACCTGCGAATTATGGAGAGATTTCCTCGATTAATCAGGTCTATGAAGCACTCAAATCCTATCACTATTTTTATGAGGGAGATAGTCAGGCATTAATTGATGGGGCGATTTCAGGAATGATTAATGCACTCGATGATCCTCATTCTACCTATTTTACAATGAAAGATTATGAGAATTTCGTTGAGCACTTAGAGGACACATATTCTGGTATTGGTTGTGAGGTTACGACCGTGAATGGGTATACGATGATTGTTTCACCTTTTCCTGATTCACCAGCAGATGAAGCAGGAATTTTAGCTAATGATTTGGTCGTTGAGGTTGATGGTGAAAATGTAGTGGGACAAACGTTACAGGAGGTTACGAATAAAATTAAAGGTCCCGTGAATTCGACGGTAACCTTAGGAATTTCTCGCAATGATAACCCAGAGCTTATTTATATTGAGGTAACTCGGAAAGCAATAGACCAAGAAACTGTGAAGTCAGAGTTAATTGTGGAAGAAGGGCAGCCGATTGGATATCTTCAAATTACAACGTTCGGTGAGAATACGGCTAAAGAGTTTAAAACTGCTATTGAAGAATTAGAATCGCAAGGAATGACATCATTGATTGTGGATTTACGAAATAATTCAGGTGGTTATTTAACAAGCGTTGTCGAGATGGTTGATTACATTTTGCCACCAGGTAAAACAATTACAACGATTGAATCTCGCGATGGAAGTTCTGTAAGCTATGAAACTGAAAGTGAAGGTAAAGATTATCCGGTTGTAACGCTAATTAACGAGGGAAGTGCCTCGGCATCTGAAATATTTTCTGCCGCGATGAAGGAAGCGGGGGGATATGAAATCGTTGGTACGACCTCTTATGGAAAAGGAACCGTTCAGGTATCCATGCCGATTGACGATCATTCATCGCTTAAGATTACAACACAAATTTGGAAAACACCAGATAATAATTGGATTAATGAGGTAGGCGTGACGCCAACGGTTGAAGTTGAAGCTCCTGAATTTTATAATTATTATCAGGTTTATTTAGAGGATGGAAAATCATTAGAATTTGATCAAGTCGATCCTGCCATTGCAAATGCACAAAATATTCTAAACACGTTAGGATATTCAGTTGATAGAACAGATGGTTATTTCGACGATTCAACGGAAACAGCGGTCAAACAGTTCCAAAAAGATAATGGGATTGAAGAGACAGGTGTGATTGATAACAAGACAGCTAGTCACTTAACGCTATCATTAAGAGATAAAATTAGAGATAAGGAATTTGATACGCAATTTAAAAAAGCGGTAGAAATTTTACGAAATGCTTAAAATGGGGGGGATTCTCCCCATTTTTTGTTTTAAGAGGGGAAGAGTGGGGATTAGATTAAAAAAATGGGCAAGATTATAAAGATAAGAATTAAATCTTAAAATAGATTAAATCGCGTTATGTCTTATTTAAAAAACGATGGTATAATGGTTTTCATGTGAGGTGACGTTAAATGAAAAAAGGTAAGTTCGAGATTGTTTCAACGTATTCGCCGTCAGGCGACCAACCGAAGGCCATTGAATCGTTAGTTGAAAATATACATTCAGGTGTCAAGGAACAGGTTTTATTAGGTGCAACGGGGACGGGAAAAACCTTTACCATTGCAAACGTGGTACAAGAGGTCAATAAACCGACACTTGTTTTAGCGCATAATAAAACGTTAGCTGGACAACTTTATAGCGAGTTAAAGGAATTTTTCCCTAACAATGCAGTTGAATATTTTGTCAGTTATTATGATTACTATCAACCAGAGGCCTATGTCCCATCATCGGATACATTCATTGAAAAAGATGCCAAGACAAATGATGAAATCGATAAGCTACGTCACTCTGCAACTGCAGCTCTATTAGAACGTAATGATGTGATTGTTGTTGCTTCCGTTTCGTGTATTTATGGGATTGGGGACCCTGAAGAGTATAAAAAGATGATGGTATCTATTCGCGTGGGAATGGAAATGGAACGAAATGATTTGTTGAGTGAGTTGGTTCGTATTCAATATCAACGTAATGACATTGATTTTCATCGTGGAACCTTCCGAGTTCGTGGCGATATTGTAGAAATTTTACCGATTGCAACAGAAAAAAATGCAATCCGTATAGAATTTTTTGGTGAGGAAGTCGATCGGATTCGTGAAATTGATACGCTAACGGGTGAAGTTTTGAGTGAACGTAAACATGTTGTTATCTTCCCGGCTTCACATTTCGTTACAGGTGAGGAACGAATGAAGATTGCGTTGAAAAATATTGAGGAAGAGTTAGAAAGCCAGATTAAATATTTTGAATCAGAAGGAAAATTACTGGAAGCTCAACGAATTGAACAACGGACACGCTATGATTTAGAAATGATGAGTGAAATGGGATTCTGTTCAGGAGTAGAAAATTATTCGGGACCTCTATCATTACGTGAACGTGGGGCAACGCCTTACTGTTTACTTGATTTTTTCCCGGATGATTGGTTATTAGTTGCAGACGAATCACACGTAACTTTACCTCAGGTACGAGGGATGTATAATGGGGACCGTGCCCGTAAAGAAACACTTGTTAATCATGGATTCCGTCTCCCTTCGGCGTTAGATAATCGCCCTTTACAATTTAGTGAGTTTGAACAGAAAATTAATCAAGCTATTTATGTATCTGCAACGCCGGGTGATTATGAGTTAGAACGGACGAATCATGTGGTTGAGCAAATTATTCGTCCGACAGGATTATTAGACCCAGTGATTGAATTACATCCAAGTCGTGGACAAATCGATCATTTAGTCAGTGAAATTTATAAACGAATTGAGAAAAATGAGCGCGTATTAGTGACGACGTTAACGATTAAAATGTCTGAAGAGTTAACGAACTATTTGAAAGAGCTTGGAATTAAGGTGGCTTACTTACATTCAGAAATTAAAACGTTAGAACGAATTGAAATCATACGGGATTTACGTGTAGGAACGTATGATGTTTTAGTGGGAATTAATCTATTACGTGAAGGGTTAGATATTCCTGAGGTTTCCTTGGTCGCTATTTTAGATGCAGATAAAGAAGGATTCCTACGTAGTGATCGTTCCCTTATCCAAACGATAGGACGTGCAGCCCGTAATGCTCAGGGACGTGTTATTTTATATGCTGATAAAATAACAGGATCGATGCGTCGAGCTATGGATGAAACAGCTAGACGTCGTGAAATTCAAGAAAAATATAATGAAGATCACGGGATTATTCCAATGACGGTGCATAAAGATGTGCGCGATGTCATTCGTGCAACTGAAGTGGTAGAAAAAGAAGCAAATTATAATCCGAAGATGTCTCGTAAAGAAAAAGAAAAATTAATGCAAAAATTAGAACGCGAAATGAAAGAAGCGGCAAAGGCACTTGATTTTGAAACGGCAGCAACGCTTCGAGATGCGATGTTAGAATTAAAAATAGAGTTAGGCTCATAATAAAAATATCTGATTGTTAAAGGAATTGAAGGAGTGAAGTTGGAGCATGGAAAGTTTACGTGAATTATACAAAGTTGGGAATGGTCCATCGAGTTCTCATACGATGGGACCGGCACGTGCAGCGAAAGTTTTTATGAATCGTTATAAAGAGGCAGATTCTTATGAGGCTATTTTATATGGAAGTTTGGCAGCAACAGGTGAGGGGCACTTAACGGATTACATCATTATTAAAACGATGGATCCAAAACCTGTAAAGATTACATGGCGACCTGAAGACTTTCGCCCTTTTCATCCCAATGCGATGCAGTTTATTGCTTATAATGAATCGAAAGAAGAGTTAGGTTCATGGACTGTTTATTCCATTGGTGGGGGATCGATTATTGAGGAGGGACAGGCACGAGATGAGGTTCCGACGGTTTATCCACACTCAAGTATGAATGAGGTTCTAGAAATTTGTTGTCAAAGGAATTGGACGTTGGCAGAGTATGTTTATGCCTATGAACCGGATATTAAATCTTATTTAGAGGAAATCTTAAAAATTATGCGTGAAACATTGATGAATGGCTTAAAAGCCGAGGGAACCTTACCAGGAAGGTTAAATTATCCTCGTCGTGCTAAACAGTTCTATGAACAGGCGAAGGCAAATAAAGATGATTTATCCATTTTGATCTATTCTTATGCATTGGCTGTTTCTGAGCAAAATGCAAGCGGGGATGTGGTTGTAACGGCACCAACCTGTGGGGCCTCAGGTGTTATTCCAGGTGTTTTATTTGCGATGCAAGATGGGGAAGGTTACACGGATGAACAATTAGTCGATGCATTAGCAGTGGCAGGGCTTGTCGGAAATTTAATTAAAACCAATGCCTCTATTTCTGGGGCAGAGGTAGGATGTCAGGGAGAGGTTGGATCGGCGTGTTCTATGGCAGGGGCGGCTGTAGCTTTCTTAAAAGGGGCCTCAAATTCACATTGTGAATATGCGGCTGAAATTGGATTAGAGCATCACTTAGGAATGACATGTGATCCAGTTTATGGATATGTTCAAGTTCCATGTATTGAGCGTAATGCGGTGGCAGCAAAACGTGCGTATGATGCAGCGAAATATGCGATGTTAACAGACGGCTACCATACCATTACACTAGATCAAGTCATACAGACAATGAAGGAAACCGGACTTGATTTGATGGCAAAATACCGTGAAACAGCTCAAGGGGGATTAGCGAAACATTTTGCCGAATGCTAATGTGACTATGTTTTATAGGATTTTAATGGTATAATAAAGAATATTTGAAATGAGTGAATAAACAGTAAAGGAAGTGACTGTATGGCAAATGAAGAAGTCAAGGTGCCTAGTAAAGGATCCAAATTACCGAAAAAACGTGTAATACTTTACAGTTATATCGGGGTTTTAACAGTTGTGACAGTTTTATTCGGCTTTCACGTTTTAAAATATTTTTATTTAGATCCGTTATCTACAGCGGGACATCCAGTTTATGGCCATCGTACTGAAAATCTAGAATCAATTAGCGAGTCTGTTATCGCAAGCGCTGAGGAAAAAGGGGCACAACAACCAGGGGTTAGTGAAGTAAAGGTGACAGTTCAAGGGCCGGTAGTCTATGTAAAAGTTCAAGTAGATGAAGGGGTGGATGTTGAGACTGCCCGCGAAGCGGCAGAGGTAACAGCTACACAGATGTTAGATGAAGTTGGGGATAAATTAGCTGATTATTCAATTCAACTAGTGGTATCAAGTGGGGATGTCAATGAGTTAACAGATGCCAATCGTGAGCAGGAGTTAGAACATTATAAGCAACATCGTTTGGAAATTGTTGAGCAAATCGTTGCCCACGCAGAAGAGTACCCAACGCAAGAAAATATTGAACGAGCTAAGAGTAATATTAATGTAATGCCAAAAGATTATAATAAGGAGACGGGTGAATACGAATACCGTTATAAAGAAGAAAAAGAAGCCTTTGAAGCCCGTATTGAAGCTTTAACGCCATTAACAGCAGAGGAAGAAGAAGCGTTGGGGGATATTCCTTACTTAGAGGTTAATCAGGAAATTGAGCCAACAGAAATTTCTGATTTTCCAAGTTGGGGAGCTTATGATAAAAATACACAATTATTTGAATGGCAATAAAGAGGGGGGAGACGTTAAGTCTCCCTCTTCTTATGACAACGAGAGGTATAGGTGATAGAAATGGTGAAGAAGGTAATACCAGTCCAAAAGAATGAATATTATGATGTAAAGATTGAGAGTTTAACACATGATGGGTTAGGTGTAGCACGCGTTGATGGATTTCCGGTATTTGTAGCGAATGCACTTGTGGGTGAAGAAATAAATATGAAGGTGACGTTAGTTAAAAAAACGTACGCCTTTGGTCGTGCTGTTGATTATTTTGTAAAAAGTAAGGAACGAGTTGAACCTAGTTGTGGAATTTATAAGCAATGTGGAGGATGCCAAGTTCAACATTTAAGCTATCAAGGGCAACTTCAAATGAAGCACGATACAGTGGTTAATCACTTAAAAAGAATTGGTCATATTGAAAATGCTAATGTGTTACCGACAATCGGGATGGAGAATCCTAAGCGATATCGTAATAAAACCCAAGTTCCGTTTGGTTACTCAGACGGTGAAGTGGTAGCGGGATTTTATCAAAAACGTAGTCACGAGATTATCAATATGGAATCTTGTTTAATTCAAACAGATATCTCTGATCAAATTGTTGAAACAATGAGACAATTATGTCGTGAGTTAGAGATTGAACCTTATAATGAAACATTAAATTTAGGGATTCTGCGTCATGTTATTGTTCGTGTAGGGTTTAAAACAGAAGAGATTATGGTTACGCTTGTGACGAGAACGCATGAGATTCCTAATGTTGATTTATTGATTCAAACACTGGTAAATAAATATCCACAGATAAAAAGTATTGCTCAAAATGTTAATCCTAAAGTAACGAATGTTATTTTTGGTGATGAGACCCGTATTTTATATGGAGAACCTTATATTTATGACGAAATGAATGGAATTCGTTTCGCCATTTCGCCTCGTTCTTTTTATCAAGTTAATCCAATTCAGACGGAGACTTTGTATTCTAAGGCTGTCGAATTTGCTCAATTAACGGGGGACGAAGTGGTTTTTGACGCTTATTGCGGTATTGGAACCATTACCTTATTTTTAGCGCAACAAGCTAAACAGGTTTATGGTGTTGAAGTGATTAAAGAAGCGATTGAAGATGCAAAAATGAACGCACGTTTAAATGGGTTTGAAAATGCTCAATTTACAGTTGGAAAGTCGGAGGAGATTATTCCCCTATGGATTGAGAACGGGATTATTCCAGATGTTATCGTAGTAGATCCCCCTCGCAAAGGTTGTGATAGAGCGTTGTTAGATACGATGTTAGAGGCTGGTCCTCGTCGTATTGTCTATGTTTCTTGTGATTCTTCTACACTTGCAAGGGATTTGCGTATTCTGATTGACGGAGGATATAAATTAGAGGTTGTTCAACCTGTTGATATGTTCCCTCAGACCGCGCACATTGAATGTGTCGCTAAATTAGTTAAGGCTTAATAGAGGTAAAACATGCATTAAAGCTGTTATGATTTATAACGGTTTTAGTGCATTTTTTATGAATGGGAAAAATAAATATAGAAAAGATAAAAAACTATTTGACAATCAACTAGCGGAATGGTATTATAGATGAGTCGCC
>DKYS01000035.1:0-2694 GCA_002493395.1 Turicibacter sp. UBA7094
TTTCATCTTCATTTACGTCAAGTGGGTGATGATGAAACACGTTACTTTTGTGCCTACTTAAATCAATTTTCTGAAGTCGCTAAAGCTTATAAACAATTAAAGCTGAAATTATGGGAAAAGTACCCTAATCAACGGGATGCTTATACCGAAACGAAATCAGAGTTCGTCAAAAAATACATGCTAAAAGCAAAAGAAGTAGGCTTTTCATACGTATAACTAGCCATCGATAAAGAGTTTTGTTTTAAATCGAGTATCTCATTAATCTCTGCTTGAGCTTGCAGGGGATGATTTAATAGAAGAAAAATTAAGTAATCCCCGTGTTCATAAATCAGCGCATTTTGTGCTTTATCAAAATTTCCCTCATCTTCGTTTAGAAGGCTTTCAGTCATCCGATTTTGTTGATGGAGTTTGTACGCATTGACAATCTTCTTTTTCTGTCCTTTCGTCGGCTTGATAATAAAAAGATCGCTCATTTTTAAATCATCTAAGCCGTAAGAAAGATAGCATTCCTCGATGAATGAAGGATCTAGCTGAAGTAACCATTGGACATCTTCCTTACTGAGCCAGTTCAAGGTATCTTTTTCTTGCTGTTCAATAATGTGCGTCATGGTTTCTTTGATTTGAATAGATGAGGGAAGTTGTGGTGCTGATAAGGATAGATTTTTCGATTTCGGATGGCAGGCACTAAGTAATAGGAGCACCAATATTAGAAGTAATCGACAATGTCTCATAGCTAGTGCCTCCTCTTGACCAACATGGTTTATGCTTACAGTATCCCTGAAACGATCAAAATTATACACTGCCTCTCACGTTTTGAGAGAGATTTTCGTATTTTTTCCATAAAAAAAGGGGACAAATTTGCCCCCTTCAATGTGTGAAAAAATCAGTTATGCTGACACTTTTACTATATGCTAACGAAGAAAGGGAAATGACTCTTTAAATTTATTTTTCTTGAATAAAAAAGGGGAGGGAGGAATAGATTAATCAATAGGGAGGGGTTGCTATGGAAGAAATCGTACTCATACTTTTAACACTAGTTGGAATTTTAATTATTGTAAGATGTAATCGTGAACTGGCTCAACAAACCCAGTACCGAACGAAAATGACCGATGAAAAATTACGCTGGATGCATGATATCAAGGCGGCTGTTTCAACCTACTGTTCATTGGTTGAGCAATATAAAAATATTCGAGAACGAAGCACATATAAAAAAACGTCACCGGAGCAACTTCATCAAATTAAGAAAGAAATCGTGGAGTTGGATGCCTATCTGAAACTCTATTTAAATTGGGCACAGGACGGAAAGATTTTAACGTTATTAAACGAATTAACGACCGCCGTTTTAACAGAGGATTTGCTTTCAGACTTTGCTTATCGAAAACTTTTAGATGAGTACCAAAAAATGTTAAAATTTGAATGGGAAGTTGTTAAAAAGGAGGTCGCCAAAGGTCGACCACTCAAAAAAGACGAAAAATTTCGCCTGATGCAATAATCAATCATTAAAAATAGGGGAGATTCAGGCTTAAATTGCCTCTATATCAAGGCCATTTTAAAAAAATATGATAGATTCTAAAACACTCCTAATAACTTTTACGTAATGCATGTGTGATTTATTTTAATAAAATATTATACAAAACTGTCATAGATAGGCTAGCGTCTAGCTAAACGTTTTTCCTATGTAAAAACTTATCTAGGCTTAGTTATATTTTGTTGTCATATGATCTTTTTGGATCGGATGATTTTCTATAAAAGGAGAATTAAAGTGAAAAATATTCCATTGGTGCAGTGGCCTTTAATGGTGGCCACTGTGATTTACTTGTTAGAATCACTTATGGTAGCGGGACTATTTTCAAATCTACTATTATTCAGTATTGCCTTCTTTATCGGAATTGGGACGGCGATTATATCTATTATAAAAAAACAATATCAATGGGCTATCATTGATGGAATCATCTGTTTACTTTGCTCTGGTTTAGTTTGTTATTTATACTCTTTATAATAAAAAGGCGAGTCCGTAAAAATCATCAAACAGGAAGTTTTCAAAAATAAATATCTTATCAAGGAGAGTAAGGAAATTCATTACTAACAGACGTATGCGATAGAGTGAGTAGAAACTTCAGACAAGAATGAAACAAAAAATAATGGGGGAGAATGTGACTCTCCCTTTTACAAATCCGAAAATGGCAAGTAGGGCGAGAAGATCATGTGAAAGTCAATCTCGTGATTGATAAATTATATCAGGTGCATAATACTGAGACATATTTAACACAAAAGTTATCACGACTTGCAAAATATAGCGCAAAACCAATTTTAAGTTGTCATTACATCAATCAATTGAAAATCATTCGCGATGAGTTAAGAAGCGCGAACTGCAGCTATATGCTAATTTCGGGATGTGATTCTAAAAACTACGATGAATTAAAATCCGAACTCCAACCATTTGAAGAAGAGGATCTGTTAAAACTACCAAAGTATCATTCGTTAAACTATATAAAGAACGCAACGGGATACGCACGTTTTATCACGAAATTACCGAAATAAGAGAGCGAGATTTTGACTCCACTTTGACTCCGTTTTTTATAAAAATAGGTGAATTTAACGGATTTGACGAACTCAGAAACGTTGATATGACGCTATTTAATCTTTAACAGACGTAACTACCGATAATATATATTATGTTAACTTAATAATAGT
>DKYS01000035.1:3004-9129 GCA_002493395.1 Turicibacter sp. UBA7094
TTATGAGAAGTTTTGGATTTTATAACAAATTTTACATTATATCTTCGTTTAGTGTCTTAAATCATTAATATGCGGATGGCTAGTCTATTTTTTTACCAAAAATCATGTTCTTCATACATATTTTGTGTGGAATGTTTCAGACTATGTTTAGTTTATGTAGGAGGTTTTTCTGATGCATCAATCTTTATGGTCTTTATCGCAAACAGTTCCACGCTATCCATCGCTCACACATCATACGAAAGCTGACGTCTGTATTGTTGGCGCTGGGCTCACGGGTATTACCTTAGCCTATTTACTTAAAGACACTGACTTGACGGTCGTGTTAATTGACTCAGATCACGTCTTAAGTGGGACAACAGCCCATACAACAGCAAAAATCACGGCCCAGCATGACTTAATTTATCACGATTTGATTCAAACCTTTGGTGAGTACTACGCCAAGTGCTATGCAAATGCGCAACGTGAGGCCCTGCAATTCATCTCGCAAACAATTACCACCCATCACATTGACTGTCAGTTTGAGAAAAAATTTTCGGCCATTTACACGCAAAATGATGAATCCATTCCAGTATTTGAAAAAGAATACGAAGCATACCAAAAACTCGGCTTAAACGGACGTCTAGTCGAGACACTTGATCTTCCTTTTCCAATTAAAAAAGCATTGATTTTAGAGGATCAGGCCCAATTCAATCCCCTTAAATACGCCGTCGCCCTTCTTTCTGAAATCAAGAACTGTCCACGGATTCAAATTTATGAAAACACGCCTGCAATCGATATCAAAAAACGAGATTCTGACCTCACGGTTTGCACTAAGCCGGGTTATACGATTGAGGCAAAAAAAGTGATTCAAACCTCACACTTCCCCTTCTATGATGATTTAAACTTTCTATTTGCTAAAATGGAAGCCCAAACTTCTTACCTCATTGCCTGCGAAGGTGTAAAAAAGATGCCAAAAGGTATGTATCTTTCTTATGAACAACCGACTCGCTCTATTCGAACCTACGAAAACTATTTATTAATAGGTGGCGAGGATCACCGAACAGGAACTGAAAAAGAGACAACCGCGCGATACGAAGCCCTTAAAAATTTTGCTCATCACTATTTTTCTCCTTCTCAGATTAGTCATTAGTGGTCAACCGAAGACTATGATACCGTTGATCGCCTCCCCTATATCGGTCAAATGCAAAAAGATGATCAAATTTTCGTTGCTACCGGGTTTAAAAAGTGGGGAATGACAACCGCGACAATGGCTGCCCTTTTATTAAAAGATTTAATTTTAGAACGGGAATCTCCTTATACCCTCCTCTTTCATCCGAAACGACAACGGGTGGTCCCCCAGTTGAAAAATCTTATTCGCTATAATGCAAAAACCGCTTTTGAATTAATCAAAGGAAAACTAAAATCAGTTGATGAAATTGGGCGTCTTTTACCAGGAGAGGCCATAACAGTTAAAACAGAGGATGGCAAATATGGTATTTATAAAGATAATCAAAATGAGCTATGGATGGTTGATATTACCTGCCCTCACCTAGGTTGCGAGTTATCGTTTAATCGTGCAGAGCAAACCTGGGATTGCCCTTGTCACGGTTCACGCTTTAAAGTGACAGGAGAAGTGGTTTCCGGTCCGGCGCACTGTTCGTTAAAACCAACGAAAAATCATATCCATCCGAACTTATTCTAAATTATCTACAAATTCTCCAATCTCTCGAAAAAAACTACCCTATTTGTGTCCTTTTTGTGTCGAAAGAGATTCGAAGTTGTAATAAAAAAGGACACTTCGCCCCGTTCTTTGGATTTATTATTTTGGATTCATGAGATTTTATTGAAGCCCTACGGAATTGAACGTATAATAGATTTGAGCCAATTTTGTGCTCACACTCCTTATCTTTACCTACATTCCTAAAACACCATTGACCGGCAATGGTGTTTTTTTTCTTAAATTTAATGTATATTTTTTTAACAAAAGATCCATACTATTTATGAGCACAACAAAGAGTTGCAACAAGAGCTCACTTCCTTCTCTTACCTCGTTATTTATAACATATATAATTCTCTCAAAAAAACACTGATTCAGTGTTTTTTTTATTTTTTTAAGACAATTTCAAAAAGTGATGGAAAATATTTTGTAATTTAATAAAAAAAGGTGTAATCTTAAAGAGGTCCCTAACTGAAGCTTTAATGAAAGCCATTTTTCATTTATATAAACTTTTATTTGAACAAAGGAGGATGTTAAGATGAGATCATTTAATAGTTTAGATGTTGCTAAAGCCGCAGTAAAGGTTTCAATGACATCAACACGTCATGAAGAGGAGCAACTTATTAAAGAGTTTAATAATGAAGGTATTCAGGTCACTGCGGTTGATATCGGCGGAAATTTGATTCAATCAATTCCTAAAATTATTGAACGAGCAATTATCGCCGCTCGAAAAACACATGTCACAAAAGAATCGTGCGTGTTAGATGGAGCTGTTGCGGGAGCCGCCCGTGATGCCATCATGCAAGTTTCAATGAAGGCAACTGGTCTAAATGCTGGCGGAAAAATTTCAATTGCCCGCTGCGGCGAACATTTAACTGTTTGCGTCTTTTTAAGTATTGGATTACTTCATCTAGACGATGTCGTTATTGGCCTCGCTCACCGTTCGGTACCTGCTAATTTATAGTCACGCTCTGTTTCTCGTATATCTCTCCCCTCACCTCCTTTATGAGATGGTTAACGTAACCAACAAAAAGGCAGGTTACTAGGAAACTATTTTCTCTTTTTTGACAAAGAGTTGCAACCTTTTGAGAGAATGAGTACAATATTATGTAGTACGATAAAATTTAATAAACGTGGAGGCTTTTTTATGGCAAAAAAAGTAGCAGTCATTTTTACAGGTGGAACCATTTCAATGAAAGTAGATCCACGTCTTAAGGCCGCCATTCCTTCAATGTCAAGTGAAGATATTATGTCAATGGTTACAAATATCGATCAAATTGCCGAACTAGATATTGTGGAGTTTGGTAAATTTCCAGGGCCCCATATGACCCCGGAAAAAATGATGGAATTAAAAGACGTGGTGGAATCAAAATTGGCTCAAGAAGAGATTGTTGGAGTTGTCGTGACCCACGGAACAGATAACTTAGAGGAAACAGCGTTTCTTTTAGATGTTTGTATTGACTCAGAAAAGCCGGTCGTTGTTGTTGGCGCAATGCGTAACGGGTCGGAACTTGGTTATGATGGACCTAGTAATTTAGCAGCCGCTATTTGTACAGCTGTTCATCCTAATTCACGAAACAAAGGTGCCTTAGTTGTCTTAAATAATGAGGTAAATAGTGCTCGATTGGTAACTAAGACGCATACGATGAGCCTGGATACATTTAAATCGTTAGAGTTCGGTCCAATTGGGATTGTCGATCAAGATGATGTCATCTATTATCAAAAACAATCAACGCCAACGAAACACATAAAAACTCAATCTATTGAAACAAACGTGCATTTACTCAAAGCTGTTTCAGGAATGGATAGCACCCTCTTAAACTTCTTAGTCGATCAAGGCGCTAAAGGAATCGTCATTGAGGCAATGGGACGCGGAAATGTTCCTCCAATGATGATGGATGGGATTAAACGTGCACTTGCTTGCAATATCCCCGTCATTATCGTTTCAAGATGTCCAATGGGGCGGGTATTAGAGTCTTATGGTTATGAGGGAGGCGGAGCCGAACTCGTTGAAGCTGGTGCCATTTTAGCAAGTAATCTAAATGGTCAAAAAGCTCGTATTAAACTGATGTTAATCTTAAGTATCACGCAAAATCATGAGGAAATAAAGGCTTACTTTATGGACTAAAAAGGCAAAAGCGATGAGTCGCTTTTGCCTTTTTCTTATGATAATTCCTCAAGTAAGTTTTGTTTAAACTCTAAAATAACATCCTCTTCTTGAATCAACCACTGATCATACGTCGGAATTTGTGAGATAATTTCTCGGAGTGTTTCTGCTATAATTGAGGTTACTTTTGTTAAATTATGTTCATAAATGCACTCGACATCATCAATTAAAATAATCGTTTGAGCGAGCGTTTCAATTAACGTATCAAGAATAAGCGTGGCTTTGTCATCAAACTGTGTCACCAACGTTTTTTTCAATCGAGTAATCGCCGGCGATGTTTGATAAATATGTTCTAAGAAAGATAAAAATTTCTCAAAATCATCAACACTATCTTGTGGCTCAATTTCAAATAAAATTTTAAAGAATAAATTCCAATGAAACTCCTTATTCATCACTTCCCTAAAATAAGGACCGACAATTTGTGAGAACGTCGAATGATAGACAGGCTCTCGGGAGAAAACGATAGGAATATTAAACTCTACTTGATCATTTGAAATTTCTGATAAACGTTCCAATGCCTTAATTAATGAATCACTAAGTGTTTGAATTTCAAATAGCCCATTTGGGAAGAACGTGTATTTCATAATCGTTTGGCAGGCTTTTTTAATATTAACGTTCATGCCCAGTTGTTCTTTTAACTGAGCGGCGAAAATATCGTTACACATTTTAGCCATCGCCTCTTCTAAATTACGTCGTTGATAATCTTCATCTGTTTGCCGCTGCTCGACATTTCGATAAATAGAAAGCAACTGTTTATCAAGCAACGCCAAATTATTTTTAATCGAGTGCATCATTTCAACTAGAAGATCATCAACTAACAATACATTGTAGTTTTTATAAATAATTTTGTGCTCTATCTCACTCCAAAATAAATTAACCAGTGACTTAATTTGAAGTTCAAACGGCAAATCATGGTCAGTATCTTTAATGACCCCATCAATACGGAAAATTTTAAATCCATTTTTCTGACGTTGAGGCTGACGCTCATCGAGATAAAGCTTAAGATTAGGATTGGAATCGTTATAATACCCTCCCTCTTTATTTCGGACATTAAAGTGTTTTTTTAGAACCTTGAAAATTTCACGCTCGTCCTGTTCAAAACGACACTCAATGCGTACACCAATTAAGTCTGACAGCTGATAAATTAAATGCTTCGGATCATCAAATTTTTTATAGTAGCCTTGACGAAGAATCTTTTCCTTTAAACTATCGTGCCCCTTCACACGGGTTGTAATGTTTAAAAAATCCTTCGAATAACGTTTCATGATTTCATTAAATTCAACCTTTAATTGTTTAGAAATCACTTCAAAATGGTCCCGCTTCTTATCTAATGTTAATAACGCGGTATCTATATACTTTAATTCTGCTAATGGCACTGAAACTCCCCTTTTCCCATAAAAATAGTCCTTATCTATTTTAGCGTAATTCTAGTTCAGATGCTAACGGAAAAAACGTATAAATTCAACGAAAAAAAGCAATAACCTTTTACCATGTATCGTCCGGTGAAAATCCATACGTTTCCACCTCAAAAAGATACGGACTGTTAGCAATATCTTTTGGGGTCACAAAATACCCCCCGTTGCTATCTAAGTCAATGCCCATTTGATTAAATACTTTCCAAACAATATCTGCACAATGAGTCGCCGTTAAATCGGTCTTTTTTGCGAGAAGATGATAATCGATGCCTAAAAATTTTTCAATATTTTGATAAGACAATGCGTCCTCTTCAATCCCCTCCTTTAAACGAAGCACCTTAACCGTAGGATAATCATTCCATTTTTCAAGTGGCTCAAGCGTTGAACCCTCGCCGTAGCCCAGCGCTTCTAGAACTAAGCCTTCTTTCGCGTCGACGACAACTCCCGCATGGCCATGCCGATAAAAAAAGGTATGATTCGATTTGGTGACTAAAATATCACCCGTTTGAATATCCGTTAATTGTTGGCAAGCGATGGGTTGATGTTCTTCATCAACACACTGTTCCTCAAGGGTGAATAAACTCACCGGATAATCAACCACTTTAAAGGTCGGATTCATATCTGATACGGGTTGTGTGGGGGTATAGGCCCCGTGCTCGACCCATAAGTTTAGACCTATGATGAGCGTTGCAAAAATAAAGAATACGATTGGAAATAAATAAGACTTCACGTCGAACCTCTCCCTAATCTATCGATGATTATGTTTAAGTCTTTTCTTATCCCGCATGACATAAGAAAAAAGTTTGACGTCTTATTATACCATAGATCCCCTGATTCCATTAAAAAA
>DKYS01000035.1:9426-10120 GCA_002493395.1 Turicibacter sp. UBA7094
ACGAGAAACCGCTCTTTAAAAAGGTGCGAACAATTGTTTGTTCGAGTGAAAAGAGGTAGCCTTTATCACAAAAAACTGAATAACTACCGAATCAGCTATTCGTAACCGTTCCTCCATTGACATGAATGGTTGTTCCGGTCATATACGATCCTTGACTTGAGGCAAGTAAAACATAAGCGCCCGCTAATTCAACGGGATGTCCCATTCGTTTCATCGGAACACCTGTCCCATGCTCAACCACCTTTTGTGCATCAAAGGAAGCGGGAATTAATGGCGTCCAAATAGGCCCTGGAGCAACGGCATTTACCCGAATTCCTTTTGGAGCTAAATTAAGGGCAAGCGAACGAGTAAAAGCAGTTAAGGCACCTTTTGTTGATGCATAATCTAATAGCATCTCATGACCTTCATATGCGGTCACCGACGTCGTATTAATAATACTATCTCCCGCTTGTAAATGAGGCACTACTTCGCGAGTTAAATAAAAAGTTCCAAAATAATTGACGTTAAACGTATGATGCAAATCCTCATCTTTAATTTTCGTAATCTCGGTTTGAGGATATTGAACAGCCGCATTATTCACAAGGATATTAATTTTTCCAAATTGATTTAATGTTTTAGTGACAATTTCTTTCGCAAAAGATGAATCGGCTACATCCCCTTGAATTAATAAACATCTTCCTTGATGGTCCTCGAT
>DKYS01000035.1:10377-23695 GCA_002493395.1 Turicibacter sp. UBA7094
CTGCGCCCTCTTTGGCAAAGGCAATCGCGACAGCTCTTCCAATTCCCGAATCTCCTCCGGTAATAATCGCTACTTTCCCTTGAAGACATGAGGCTTTCCCATAATCGGGATGCTCGTACACAGGTGCTGGATTCATCGGTGCTTCAAGTCCTGGTTGTTGTGGTTGTGTTTGTGGCTTCGCCTGTTTTGGAAATGTTGATGCTGGTTGATCCATAGTTAGATAACCCCTTTCAGTTAATCGTTACCCTTAGTTTGAGCAAAAATTTGAATTTTATCAATTTTTTTCTGTCATTTTGTTGATTCCCTCAGGGGGGCGTACTATATTAGAAGATAGGACGAGTGAAATCATTTAAAGGAGCGAAACAAATGAAAATTAATTCATTTATTGGAATGCGAACGTTTAAAACAGGAATTGCGGTTGTCATTACGGCAACCCTTGGACATACCTTTTTAATTAGTAATGCCTTTTATGCTGTCATTGGGACCATTTTTGCTTTGCAAAATACGATGAAAAGTTCCTTTGTTGCTGGGAAGAATCGTTTACTCGGAACCGTTCTAGGGGCAATCATCGGTTATGTGTTTACCCTCATTCATTTTAACCATCCGATTCATCTAGGACTCGCTGCGATTGTGACCATTATTTGCTGTAATGCGCTAAACATTAGTACGTCCATTATTATTGCGACAACGGTCTGTATCTCGATTCTCCTTGGAATTACTTCCGACCAAGATCCGTTAATTTACTCGCTGTTAAGAACGACCGATACATCGATTGGGATTATTGTCGGAATTGCCGTGAATTATGTGATTGCCCAGCCAAATTACTTGGGACGATTGAGATCTGAAATTGAGAAAATTGAATCTTTAACGCTTGATTTGGTGAAAAACATTTTGATTCATCAAGATTTAAATATGCATCCGTTAAATATCGAGTTGAATCGTTTGAATGCGATTTATCACAATTACTGCGCAGATACAAAATTTCAAAAAAATCCGGTGTCTTTGCAACAGTTAAAGTGTTCCATTGATGCGTGCCACGATATTTATTTTCACGCGAAATGTATTGCCAAATTGAGGCTTGAAGAAACCGAGATGACGTTTCACAACAAAATGGAGATCATTGAGTTTTTTAATGAAGGATGTGACACAACGGTGAAGCTTGAACAACCGATTGATCCCATTTTCGAATACCATATTTATAAAATGTTAGATCAAGTCCAGCTTTTAACCGTGACGCTAAATAGCCTAAGCGCCCATTTAGAGAATAATAAAGAGTAGAAAGAAAAAAACGATCCTCCGACGAAAAAGAGGATCGCTTTTTAATGGAATCAGTGAAGATTTCTTTGATGAGAAAGGTAGATGTTAAAAATCCATATTTTCATACGAGCTATCAGGTGACGTAGCCCTATAAAAAAGAATCATGATCCCCATGATTCCTTTAACGATTCCTTACATGATTGAATCGGTTAACTGAGTCAAGACGTGGCGCAATTCCATCAAGGCATTTTGATCCACTTCAATGATTCGTTCACCCACTCGAATAAAATATTCATCATAAAGTTTGCAATGATAGACTTGTAATTCAAGTCCGTCTGCATCTTGATATTCAAATAAACTTTCTCCCATGACGATTCCCCCTTTTTATAAACGAAGCCTAAATAATTTTTAAATTAAATCGGTTAATGACATGATCCTTTCCACACCCGTTCATTTGCATCGCAAAGAGGAGTGCCTCCTGTTTTGTTTTCCACGCTGAGTAATGACAAACCTTGATATTCCGTTCGTTCACCACATAAAGGCAAAGCCAGTAATGATCGGGTCGTTCGAGGACACGCTCTAAATCATCAATATCGATAACCACATCTCCATCTAAATGTAAGATGACAATGGCTTGTGCAAGGATATATTTATTTAAATCAATGTCCCCCTCATTCCACTTTTCCTCAATCTTCTCGATAATGTCGTTAATTTTTTTGATTTGTTCATGACCTTCGAGTGTTAAGTCGAGGACATAAGATGTAAATTCTGTTTCTAAATTTGAATAAATATGATATAACGCTTGACGAACCTTTGTTAATTTGGCACATTCCCCTTCCAATTTATGATAAAGTTCCCCATTAATTAAAATAATTATATTATTATTTTCTAGTAATCCATGACAATGATCAATAATTTCATCAATTTCGGAGAGACAAGTTCCAATATTTCTTTTAATACGCAACATTGTTTGACTAAGCATACACAAACACCCCCCTCTTCTATAATATATGACAAGACATCCCTAAATGAGAACCTAAAAAGGCACGCGTTTCATTTAAAATAAAAGAGGATTTCGTCACTCTTCCATTGACATCCCCCTTCATTCATGCTAGATTATCCTTAACAACATCTTTTATTTATCGCGTTTTAACTTTTAAAGAAAGAGGTGGAAACATGATTAACTTTTCAACAAGAGTGAATAAATTAACGGTCTCTGTCGTGATGGACGCGTTGTCTTTTTCTAAGAAAAGTTATCTTTCCATCTGATTTCCACCTCGAAGTCTCCCTCTTTTTTTAGGGTGATGACGTTGAAAAGGAGTCATAAGAATGAACTTTCTTATGACTCCTTTTTTATTTTAGAAAAAAAGACGCTTACATGACAATCATCCATCCCGTAACATTTTTTATCTCTTTAAAATAAAGGAGGAATTGATCGATGTCCATGATTAAAATTGAAAATTTAACATTTGCCTATCCAACGAGTGGGGATTATATTTTTGAAAACCTTAATCTGCAAGTGGATACCCATTGGAAACTTGGGGTCATTGGTCGAAATGGGCGTGGAAAAACGACTTTTTTCAAGCTTTTGCAAGGAAAAGAAGCGTATAGTGGTACCATTATTCGTCCTGTTTCATTCGATTATTTTCCAATGAATGTTTCAAAGCCTCATCGATTAACGGAAGAAGTTTTACATTCGATGTGTCCGATGAAAGAAGAATGGGAATTTATCTATGAGTTCTCCCTATTAGACCTTGCAGACGATGTATTAGGGCGCCCGTTTGACACTTTAAGTGGGGGTGAGCAAACGAAGGTCTTACTAGCCGCACTCTTCTTAGGCGAAGGACATTTCCTATTAATTGATGAACCAACGAATCATTTAGATGCACATGGGCGCGCTTGTGTCGCCGCCTATTTAAAAAAGAAAAAGGGATTTATGCTCATCTCCCATGATCGCCAATTTTTAGATGGTTGTGTCGATCATATTCTGGCGTTTAATAAAACCTCTATCGATTGCCAAGCTGGAAATTTTTCATCTTGGTTTATGAATTTTAATCATCAACAAGAACAAGAAGTGGCGAAAAATGACCAACTAAACAAAGAGATTTCCCGTCTTCAACAATCCATGCGACAAACTAAAAATTGGTCTCATCAAAAGGAGGCTACAAAAATTGGGGCTGTTGATAAAGGATTTGTTAGCCACCAGGCCGCTAAATTGATGAAACGTTCGAAATCGATTGAGGCACGCAAAAAGAAATCCATCGACGAAAAAGCGGGACTTTTAAAAAACGTGGAACGGACCGAACCGCTAAAAATAACGCCACTCACCTATTCGCACGGTCCCCTTCTTTCCCTTTCTAATGTTTGTCTCTTTTATCAGGATCGTGCCATTTGTTCTCCAATTTCCTTCTCTTTACATCAAGGAGAACGTCTCTTTCTTGAAGGAAAAAACGGAAGTGGTAAAAGTAGCTTAGTCAAATGCTTACAACAAGAACCCATCTCCTATACTGGAACAATGAAGTTGGCCCCCCATTTAATCATCTCCTATGTTCCACAAACAACTGACCACCTTAAAGGGACACTTAAAGCATTTGTGCAAGAACATCAACTCGATGAAACTCAGTTTAAAACGATTTTAAGAAAACTTGGATTTGACCGGCAACAATTTGAAAAAAGAATGGAGAGTTTTTCAGCTGGACAAAAGAAAGAAGTATTAATTGCAAAAAGTCTCTGTGAAAAGGCCCATCTCTATATTTGGGATGAACCCCTCAATTTCATCGATCTTTACGTGCGAATACAAATTGAGCAACTGATTCAAGAATTTCAACCAACGATGATAATCATCGAACACGATCAAGCGTTTAAAGATGCCATCGCTACCCGTACTATTTTGCTTTAATTGAATTTAAGAGGCACGACTTTTAGGAAAATCAACCTACTTTTTCTAAGTTAAACGCCATCTTCACCACACTTTTGCTCCTATTTTTCATAACATATTGTAGATTGACATAAAGGGAGTGGTCTGTGTGAAATGGCGTCTTACGATTTTAACCCTATTATCATTAGTTTGTTTAAGCGGATGTCAGCTGAAAAGAGAAGATGATGATTTCCTTCATCATGAGCCGATTAAAGAACAAGAGGAGGTTACGATTGATCAGGTTGCAAAATATTGGATTGATCAACTCGACCAACAGATGAATTTGGATTCTTGTTATCGTAGCTGGTACGAAATCTCCGAAGATACGGTGCTATTTTTTGTAGACTATGAAGGAATCACTGATTTTGCGATCACGTTAGCGTTATTTGGCACTGAGCAACAACAAGCACAGTGGGAAACAATCACGGACCAATTGGTTCAATATAGTCAGCTCATTCAAAGCGACCTCAATCAGGCAGGTTTTAAAGAAATCGATGTCTACCTCTGTCTTTCCGAGGAACGTGAAGAAGCCGTTGTCGCCATCGCTCAAAATGGAAACTTAACCTTTGACATCGTTAGTGGCGTTGGCGTTGAGATTCCTGAGATGGACGCGCTTTGATGAACCTAGCCTCTAAGGTTCTTTCTGTTAAGACGTGCAAAAAACAGGTGACTTGTTCAATAGATCACAATCACCTGTTCCCGCTCTTTCAGACCTTTCTATGATGCACCTAGAACGTCTTCATTTGCTTAGTAATGGACGAACTTTCCTATAACTTCTGTCCACAAAACGGACAATAGATAAAGTTCCCCTCCACGATTTCGTGACACGCTTGGCAATAACGCTTCCTTTTCTCAGACGGTTCGACTATTTCTTGATCCCATAACGTCAACTCGAGCGTTTCACCCGCTTCTAATAACCGCCCTTTCTCTAAGGGAATATTTGCGACTGTTTCGCAAGAAGAACATTGAATATAATACTGAACATTCCATTTAAAAATCGGAATAAAGAAAAAATGAAATTGATGATAACACTTAAACAGCGTCAATCGTTCAGTTTGTCGACAAGATTTACACATCATTGGAGGTAATTCCTTGATTTCACTCATTTTTTGATTGATTCCAAACACACCAATAAAGAACATTGACTCCACTCCTCACATTACCTATCATTGAGACACCTTTTCCTATTATCATAAACTAAAAAAGGTAAATGTACAAGAAATCGTTGTTTTTATCAAACTTTCCCGCTTCAATACCTAAAAAAGGAGTTGAGAATTTCCTCAACTCCTTTTTGCATCACGATGAATGATGGATTTTCTTTTAGATTCACGTGATCGATCATTCGTGGAATTGTTGGAGTCACAACCCCCTCTTACACTAATTGATTAATCCATTTCTTTGATTTCACACGGAACATTCCTAATAGGACTTTAACGACTTCTTCCAACTGAACAATCATCGCAACAATGATTAACGGAGCGTGGAAGAATTTAACCGCTATAAACGTTCCAAGCACGCCAACACTCCATAAAATTCCAAGTTCAAGAATCATCGCATATTTCGTATCACCACCTGCACGGAAAATTCCAACAATGTTGATGATGTTAATGAATCTAAAGGTTAACCCCACAGCAAAAATAATGAGCACATACGCCATTGTTTCTAAAGTTGAGGGGTCAAACTCACGATATAAACGAAGCATCACAGGAATGCACATCACGAGTAAAACAGCTGATAAAAGACCGAGCACCACACCGATTTTTAAGAAAAGCACCGCTTCTTTATACGTTTTTTCTTTCTCACCGACACCTAGTTTTTTTCCAAGCATCACCGTTGAAGCATTTCCCACTCCGATAGCGGCAATAAAGAAAATATTAAAAATCGAGTTCACGATGTTCATGATTGAAATGGCTTCTACATTAATCATCCCGTAAATCACCATATAGGCTGTCGTTCCAAGCCCCCAAAAACACTCATTAATCACGACCGGTAAGCTCGTCACCATCAATTTGCGAATCAGTGGACGGTCAAATGAAAGTAAAACAGATAATTTAGGATTCATCGTATCTGTTTTAAAATAAGCAAATCCGAGGACTAATATAAATTCGACAATCCGTGAAACAAGGGTGGCGATAGCAGCCCCGACGACGCCTAGCGCCGGACAACCGAACAATCCAAAAATGAATACCATATTTAACACGGTATTCAACGTGAGGGCAATGACCGAGGCAATCATCGAAAATTTCGGTTTTTCGACGGCACGCAAGCCCATACTATATCCAAACGACAAAATCATAAATGGATAACTGATGGCCGCAACCCTCAAATAGTTCGCCCCTAACTCCATCACGGCAACATCATCAGTAAAAATATGGATGATTTGTTTTGGAATAAAAACGGCAAGTCCTGTAAATAAGATGGCAAGTCCCATTCCAACGACTAACGTAAACCCAAGCAGACGGTGAATATTACGAAGATCTTTCTTTCCCCAGTATTGAGCAAAATAGACCATTCCACCGCTGTATATTCCAAACATCACCATATTTAATAAAAAATAATACTGGTTAGAAACACCAACGGCAGCGACAGCATCCACACCGACATGCCCAACCATTAACGTATCCACCATGTTTAAACTCGATGTCACTAATTGCTGCAAAGCAATCGGCAACGCGATGATCCATAAATCTTTATAAAATGGGGCATAGTGTTGATAATGCTTCCTCAACTTCATTTCATCACTCCTTTTCTTTCCTACAAAAAAGAAGAAGAATTGACATTCTTCTTCTCTCAACTATATCAAATGAAAAAATCAGTGTCAATCCTTCTGCCCAAGTTTTACTTCTTCGCCTAACATCTCTTGGCGGCGACTTAATTGTTTCAGCGAAACGCATGAAAACTCTTTAGGTTCCACTTTTGCTAGCAATTTTTTATCGCTAATAAAGATAGTTTCTACCTTTTTATGATCAATAAATAGTTGGGAATCGACATTAAATCCCTCACCCTCAATTACCAATCCTTCCTCATTAAAGAAGTAGCGCTGTAACTTTTGCTCACCCATTCCAAAAGACATCGAATGTTCCTCAGGTTTTAAAGGGGGCGCTGTTAAATAACCTTTCCCTTCTAATTGATCATACTGAGCCAATCTTAAAATTTCTCGATAAGCCGCATCATCTCTATAACTTTCATGAATATTTTGAATGACAGATAAAGGTAAGTTTAATGATTTCATCAGCCATGTCCCGACATCGTAACAATTTAACGGAGAAAGTGGGGCTAATTCAAAGCGTGGATGTAAATGTAGCACAAAGTAATCCACTTCAAAACGATCGTTCGAATAATAAGTTTCATCCGTTAAAATCGATAAATTCGGTAAATGATCAGAAAACATGACGACTAACGTTTCCTGAGGCGAGGATTCTAAATAATCCATTAATCGCTTCAACTGCTGATCGAGTTGGTGAAGACGCGTTACATAATTTTGTAAGGTCTCCTTAACCGGTTCCTCTAAATGACCCAACACCTCTATCGGTTGAAGGTGTGCTGGTAGCCCTTCATCGTAAGGCTGGTGCGTTCCCGCCGTAATCCCATAAATAAAAGCAGGCTCATCTTTTTCTAACGTCTTCAAAATATAATCCATGACCCATTGGTCGTCCATTTGTGCTAAATCATGCGGGGTTGACACGCCACTCATATATTCAATCGGAATGTAACGTGAAAATCCAAGTTTTTCATACGCCAAATGACGGTTATAAAAATTCCCCTCATAATTATGAATTAGCGTCGAGGTATATCCAACACGTCCAAGCTGTGTGGCTAGCGACTCCACAGACTTATGTTTTAAAACAGATAGATGGGGGATTTCTCCAGGCTTTAACAATTCGGCACTCATAGAGGTTAGGACTGAAAATTCGGTTTTCGCCGTTCCACCGCCAAACGTTTGCACTTGCATCTTCTGACTTCGATGGCTTTCCTTTAACTGACGAAACGTTGGAATCGGATCTTCACTAAACGAGACTCCCTCTAACAACATCGGATCAAAAAAGGATTCGAGCTGCAAGAAAATGATATTAGGTTGAGCTTTCTCTACCTTATCTTGGTTTTTCATCGCCATCCCCTTTAAAATACGCGCCATCGTCCCTTCACTGTAAGCGGCTGGCTTCCGATTTAAATACGGATATAACGAATTCATCATCGCATAGGCAAATCCCATTTTAGCATATTCCTCCGAAGTCGGATGAGACAACCGCCGTTTCTCTAATCGATTAATCCACCAAACAACTAAGACAAGATAACTAATAGCAAACACTGCACTTTCAGGACTAATCGATGCTTGGAATTGAAAAATATAGGCACCTGCTAAAATTAAACCCACTATTCCAATAATGATGGCCCCAATTACCCGAGGGGTAAAGTAATGTGATGAGAGACTTAATCCTTCCTTAATTAAAAAAACATCAGAAAACATTAAAGCATACCCTCGAAGAGCCGTCACAATCGCATTCACAACCGCCAAAAACAACCAGAAAAAGAGGAGACAACTTAACAGGAAGATTTTTCGTGACGTCAAAAATACAAGCACAAGCGTTGCCGATACAATTAATAAGTTAATCATAAAATATCGAGGCTTCTGCTTCACAAAGCAAAAGACTTTGCGAATTGATTGAAATCGAATGATTTCCATCATAAAGGTTAACAAAAGCGAGATAATCAACCATCCGATTAAATCCTTCACTATATCTACCTCCTAAGTTCATCCATTCCACATAGACTTTAACGTTATCATATAACTCACTATCTTTCAACACCTGTGACACAATTTAAATAAATAAACAACAGAAAAAAGCCGATCACACTCCTAAAAAGGAATCGTCATCGGCTTTTTACCAACCTAATCCCTTCTCTTTTATTTCTATGCAAATCCTCATCGATTTACGCCATTGAAATACAAGAGAACGGCTGATTTTCAATAATTTTTATAATTTTTCCTCTTACCTTTCCTTCCTCCTTACGAACTTGATGAATTCGAAAGGCAACACTCATCCCCTCTTTAGCAGATAGTGCTAGAGGAATCGGACAAATGGCATCTAAATTAGGGGCGAGATTAACAAAGCAAGCCCAAGGTTTAATACTACGAATGGTGCCATAAACGATGGTATGTGGCTCAAAATCGTTAATTGTAATGGCTGAAGTTTGAACATATTTTGTGACAGCCTGAACATTAATTTTTAAATTAGTATTGGCTTTTAAAAAACATACCTCAATTTGTTCTCCCACGCGATAAACATCAGCAACCGTCGTATAATCAGCCGCAAAATCCTTATTTCTTAAAATAACTGAAATCCCATCAATCGTTAAATAAGCCCCAAAATAGGTCAAACGTGTCACCGTTGCTAAAAATGGTTGTCCTGTTTCTAAACGTTTAATCAGCTCACGACGCTTTTGTCGCTTAACTTCAAGACATGAGCCATAATAAACTTGTCGGTGAGAATCATAACCAATCACCTCGTATGCGATCATTTGCCCCATGTAACGATGAAGCCCTCCTTTTAGTTCATAAAGCTCAAGCTTCGACCTTGCAATCACAATTTTTTGTCCCTTATTCTCAAGCCAAACTGAATCTTCCCCTAAATCATGATCATACTGAACACCCTTTACTTTTCCTTTCTGAATGTGCCCTAAATCTGACTCTATTGCGAAACTTTCCTTCATTTGAATCCCCCTACTCATTTTAATCTCTAAAAAAAAGAAAGCGCTTTATAATTGTATTGTATCAAAAAAGTCAAAAAAAAGAAATAAAAAAAAGATGCTAAAGGCATCTTTTTTCCTGTACACTCGAAGGGACTACGTCAACAGGTGTCATTAATTTTTCAATAAAGATGGCCATGGCCCCATCTCCTACGACATTAGTCGCTGTTCCGAAACTATCTTGTGCTGCATGAAGGGCAATCATAAGTGGCGTTTGCAAAGCGCCAAATCCAAGCATCGACTGTAATAATCCAAGTGCCGACATCACGCCACCTCCCGGAACACCTGGTGCTGCAATCATCATCACACCGAGCATTAAAATAAAGGGGAGATATTGAGTAAGCGTTGGGAGTTGCCCATTCATAAAAATGAGTGCCATCGACGTTAACACAATCGTCATCGTATCTCCTGCAATGTGTATCGTCGCTGATAGCGGGATAACAAACTCGCAAATATCTTCCCGCACCCCATTTGACTTCGCACATTCGAGCGTAATTGGAATGGTAGCAGCAGACGATTGAGTTCCTGCAGCGGTTAAATAAGCAGGTAACATTCGTTTTAATAAAACAAATGGATTTTTCCTTTTCACCCCACCCGCAATTCCATATAAGATGACCAAATATCCCGTTTGGAGTAAAAATAGCACGAGATAAACGAGAAAAAATGACATTAAGGTAACAAAAATTTCCCCACTATAGCTTAACTCTGAAAAAACTGACCCAATATAAAGCGGAACAATTGGAATCATTACATTTTTAATCAATCCCATCATCAGTTCACTAAAATCTGAGCAAATAGCAAGTAATGGGCTTTTTGGCTTAGAAGCTAGTCCGATTCCTAAAATGAAAGAGAAAATCAAAGCACTCATCACGTTCATTAAAGGAGGAATCTCAAGTGTAAATAATGGAGTGACGCCTGAACCATTAGCCGTCAATGTTTCTACATGTTGAATGAAGTGCGGTAACACCAGCACTCCAACCACAAAAGCAACCAACCCGGCGCAAATCGTTGAAACATAGGCCAATCCTGTTGCTAATAGGAGTCCCTTTTTAGACTGACTTCCAAGAGAAGCAATTCCAGGAACAATCAGTCCGATAATAATCAAGGGAATCACAAAAGATAAGAACGTACTGACAAGTTGACGGAAGGTAGCGGTGACGAGAATTGGCAACACAAACTGGGTCGTGCGACAAATCACCCCTAAACCAATCCCTATGAATAGCCATATCACAATACGTGCAATTAACGGTAACCTCTTCACGTCATTCGCCTCCTTTTCAATTAAATAATTACTCTAATTATGGCAGAAAAATAAAAAAAATCAAGAGTAAACTCCTAAAAAAGCGGGATTTTATCCATAAAAACCCTTTATTCTATTCAATTTATTAAACATCCTTTAGAAATCTCATCCGACATAGGTTTATAAGATTCACTTAACTACTTTTTAATTTCTCATCAAAAAAAGAGGCGAATTCGCCTCTTTTTATCCAACTCTATTTGAACCTCTCACGACTAAAGTCACGAGTGTTCTTGCGATTTCCATAAAAAAAACTATTTTCTTCGTTTAAGATCCCCAGCAAAACCGCAATAAACAAGCAGATAGGGTCTAGCTAATTTTCATTAGCTTAAAATATGCTAATAGGTACTTTTTTTCCTAATCTGCGCGACCTCCACGACAGATAATCCCGTTTTAGTCGCAATCGTTTCATTATCTAGAATATCTAATAAATTAGTTGCAATTTCAATTGCTCCCTTCTTCACCCCTTGTTCAATCCCCTGTTGAATACCTTGCTCAATACCTTGCTCAATACCTTGCCCAATTCCTTGTTGAATACCCTGCTCAATGCCCTGTTGGAGGCCTTTTTCCAAGCCCCTTTGCATTCCCTTTTTCTCGGCATAGTGTAGACGGTTATGTCTGTCCATCCACTCTTTAAATCTTGCCTCATAATGCAATCGGTATTTTTGATCACAACTTAGCGCTAATAATTCTTCTTTTGCCTCACGAATCGGCTCATGTTGATGCGCTAATTCGTAACTTACACGGCTTTGGGGATGCTTAAGAAACTCAATCCATGCTTCAAGCTGCGTCTTTACCTCACGTACGTCCGTGATATCTTTCATTTTCTTTAATTCAATATAATGAATTTCCAGTAAATCAGTTAATTCATCATTTCGATCACGCTCTTTTAATCGGTAAGAACTATGGTAATCATCGGTATCCATAAGATTAAAATCAAGGATATTGATACAAATGGTTCGTTCTAACTGATCATAAAAATACCCACTTTCAAGTTGACCCGAAAACAAACGACTCCAATAAAAAAGGCTTCGTTCAATCATGTCATTTTCATCAGCTAATTGAACTTCAATATTGACGAGCTCCCCCTTATCTGTTTCAGCTAAGAGATCAAGAACTCCTAATTTATCTTTACGATGTCTTCTATCAAGGGTTCGGTCTTTAAACGTAATTGACGTAATCGGTTCTTCGGGTGTTAGCACCGCATTTAAGAAGGAAATTAAAATTTCCGGTTTTTTCTCATTTCCAAATAGCCCCTTAAATACAAAATCCATCGTTGGGGGTAATAATACAGGTCCCAAGTCTTCCTCAACTCCTGTCACTCTAGGCTTTATATGTTTCATTTTTGTCATTTAAATTGCTCCTATTCTTTATTATATTAAAATTTTGGGGATTTTAACATCCTTCCCTCTTAAAATACGCTTAAAAATCTCTATTTCCTTTTTTAATTTTCTAATTTATAAAAAAAGAGCCATTTTGGCTCTCTTTAACTTCAATTCTAACTATTGTAATCAAGCTGATTGTCTTTCTTATATTCGTGAAAAATATTAGGGGGGATATCCAAGTTAACATTTTGCACAAAAAAAGAGCACCGACGGCCATTTCGATGCTCTACAAGTAAAAAGGATGTATGATGAGGACATACAAAGTTCTTACCTGTAGTCCACGAGATAACCGGTCGTGGGTAGAAACTAGTTAACCATATCTTAACAATTATACAAGTAAATGTTTCAACTATTTGGAGTAGGAAATGTTTTTATCATTTCCGGACTTAAATCATATCACGATTCCCCCCTCAGTTCAAGTCTTTTTTTAAAAAAATGGGCGTATGAGGCGGGATTAATGAGTAACAAGGATTCCTTATTATAGAGAAGCAAAAAAGAGGTCGCGAGACCCCTTCATGACGATTATTCATTTAAGGCTTTTTTAACTGACGCAACTAACTCGTCCAAATCTGCTTGGTTTGGGTGATGAGCTGCTTCAGCTAATACATCTTTAATTTCCGCATACAACTCAGGCGCACCCTCTTTAATGTGCGTCTGCATTTTTTCAGTCACTTTCCCAAGGCACATATAAGTTCCAATTACTTCATTAGACGC